>CAIMDZ010000150.1 GCA_903839875.1 uncultured Bacteroidota bacterium | reverse complement strand
GTACAGAGCACATTGTTTACCCCAGGATAGTATCGCCCCCTGCTTTGCCAAAAAACAAACTGAACTATTGTAAATCAATTTGTTACGCACACATTTTAAGCCCTTTCTGGATTTTGTCGGACGACAGTGGTAAATAATATATCCCGGTAAAAAACAGCTAAAAATCAATTATACAAAATAAAATAAATTTAATTAATCATTTTACAACCACAAATTAATAAATTAATATTTCAATAAACTATGATAGGTTTTAAGAGAATAATTATATACTTTTATCACTAGTTAAATATACCGAAATGAGAAACATCTTTAAACAGTTGCTTTGCATGGTAATTGCTATGGTGGCAACGTATTCATTACATGCCCAATGCACCCCCCTCCCTGTAACCGGACCTACCTTTGTTTGCCCGGGCAATACAATATCATTAAGTGATGCAACCAGTGGCGGAACATGGAGTAGCGGAAACCCGGCAATAGCAACAGTGGGAAGTACCGGTATTGTCACCGGAGTTGCTGCCGGGAATGTAGTTATCTCATATACCTATGTAAGTGGCTGTACCGGGTATGCATTTGCTATTATCACAGTAGGTAATCCGATTATTAATACTATTGCCGGAACAGGTACGTCAGGGTATAGCGGTGACGGGGCTGCAGCCACGACCGCCGCAATGAACTATCCTACTCATACAGCAATGGATGCCGCAGGTAATTTATACTTTGGTGACTTTACCAATGCTAGGATCCGTATGATAAACCCATCCGGGATCGTGGCAACAGTTGCCGGCACCGGCACGCCTGGCTATACGGGTGACGGAATTCCCGCGACCACGTCACGGATTGTTTCGACTGCCGGCATGGTTACGGATGCTGCAGGGAATCTATATTTTTCAGACTATGGTGGCTTTAGGGTTCGTAAGCTAAGTACAACAGGAATTATTACTACCATCGCCGGTACTGGAGTAACAGGATTTGGTGGTGACGGTGTACCGGCAAGCTCAGCCGCTATTACTAATCCATGGGGGGTAGTACTTGATCAGGCGGGTAATCTTTACTTCTGCGACCGGTATAACCAGCGCATCAGAAAAATAGATGGATCCGGAATTATCACTACTATTGCTGGAAACGGTACTGCCGGATTTTTCGGCGATGGCGGCGCTGCAACTGCTGCCCTGATAAGCGACCCTACCGACCTGGCAATAGACCTTAACGGCAATATATATTTTACTGAAAACGCAGATAACCGCGTACGTAAAATCAGTAATACCGGAATAATTACGTCTATTTGTGGCAATGGTGTTGGCGCCTTTTTCGGAGATGGGGGAGCTGCCACAGCTGGCAGGGTTAATGGGCCGGTTGGAATAACTGTAGACACAGCAGGAAATGTGTATATAGGAGACTGGGGAAATAATCGAATCAGAAAAATAAATACTTCCGGAACATTAAGTACTATAGCCGGCACAGCTGTTGGCGGATATAATGGCGATGGCGGGAACCCCGCTACTACTGAATTGTTCCATCCCTATGGTGTTTCTGTATTTGGCACCGGTGATATTTATATTTGCGATGTCGGCAATGCCCGTATCCGTAAGATCAGTCCCATAGCCCCGGCAGCCCTTGCTGCTATTTCGGGCGTTACACCATTATGCCAGGGTGTGCCCGTTTTATTTACTGATGCATTAACTGGAGGTACATGGAGCAGTAGCAATACTGCTATCGCAGTGGTAGGAAGTGCTACTGGGTATGTTACCGGGGTTGCTGCAGGTACGGCGACTATCACTTATTCATTTTCATATACATGTGGAACTTATGTAGCAACAATGCCTGTTACTATTAATGCGTTTACCGGTGGAACAATTACAGGACCAACAAATCTGTGCGTAGGCAATACTATTACTTTAACTGACGCACTGGGTGGTGGAACATGGAGCAGCAGTAATCCAGCTGTGGCAACCGTTGGCAGTACAGGAGTGGTAACAGGTGTTACCATTGGAAGTACTGCGATTTCATACACGGTTACAAATGGTTGCGGAACTATTGCTGCAACAGCATGGGTAACTGTAGGTAATCCGATAATAACTACAATCGCAGGTGGTGGCGCTTCTTTAGGCGATGGCGGGCCGGCAACAGCGGGGCAATTAACAAACCCAACATCCGTATTTGTTGATCCGTCAGGTAATAAGTATGTTAGCGATTTTGGCGGTAACAGGGTGAGGAAAATTGATGTTGCAGGTAACATTTCCACTATTGCAGGTGTTGGAATAGCCGGTTCTACGGGCGACGGCTTTTCGGCTACTGCTGCAAGAGTAAATGGCCCTGCTGGAGTATGTGTGGACGTGTCAGGTAATATTTATATCACCGAACAGAATGGTTGCCGCATAAGAATGATCAACACTTCAGGAATTATTACAACTATTACCGGTAACGGAACATGTTCTACTGCGGGGGATGGCTCACCGGCAACCAGTGCGACGGTAAATAGACCGACAGGTATCACAACCGATCCTGCAGGAAATATATTTTTTGCAGAATGGGGCGGAGGGTTTGTCAGGAAAATCAACCCGACCGGCTTGATTTCAAGAGTTGCCGGAGGCGGTGGTGCTATCGGGGACGACGGCCCTGCTACTGCGGCCAGTTTGAACGGGTGTTACGGGGTGAGCCTTGATGGTATTGGTAACCTGTTTATCGGCGATCAGCTTCATAACCGTGTTCGCAAGGTAATTCTTAGCACCGGCATAATCAGCACTTTTGCGGGTACAGGAACCGCAGGGGCGTTAGGCGACAATGGTCCCGCAACGGCCGCCCAACTGAACAATTGTGACGGTGTTTACGCAGATATATATAGTGTCTATATAGGTGATGGAAATAATAACAAAGTCCGCAAGGTGGACCGGACTTCAGGTATCATAACAACAGTCGTAGGTAACGGGGTTGGCGCATTTGCAGGAGATGGTGGTGCGCCTGCTACTGCTTCATTACGCAATGCTTCAGGGGTGATGCTTGACAACACTGGCAATATGTTCATAGCGGATTATCAAAACGCCCGTATCCGGTTGGTGAGTATGACCAATTCAACAGTTGCAACAATCACCGGCACTACAAACGTTTGTGTAGGAAGTACAATCCCTTTGACGGATGTTACGGCAGGAGGTGTCTGGAGCAGCAGTAATGCGGGTATTGGAAGTGTTGGCAGCACTGGTATTGTGACGGGTGTTTCAGGCGGGACCGTAGATATTTCATACTCCAAAACTTTTGCCTGCGGTGTTGTTAATGCCATACAAAATGTTACGGTCAACCCCTTGCCGGCAACACCGGCCGGTATTACCGGACCAGGTATTGTCTGCATTGGGACAACGATAACGTTAAATGATGTCACCCCAGGTGGCAACTGGACCAGTACGTCTCCTGGAGTGGCTACAGTGGGGTCAATTTCCGGTGTTGTAACTGGCATAACCGCCGGCACAGCAGTTATCAGCTATACGGAGTCTAATTCCTGCGGTAGCGCTTCGGCTACTGCAACCGTAACCGTAAATGCCGCTACAGGGTCAGTGTCAGGTACATCAAATATTTGTGTAAGCGCAACTACTGCATTAACCGGCCTTCCGGGTGGTGGCACATGGAGTTCAGGTGCAATTGGTGTAGCTGCAATCGGTTCCTCCAGCGGCGTAGTTAACGGGGTTTCAGCAGGTAACGCTGTGATTACTTATACCTACAGTGGTGGTTGCACCTTCTTATTCCCAATGACTGTAAATCCTTTACCAGGAGTAATATCCGGACCGTCAACCGTTTGTGCAGGGTCCGCAATAACGCTGACAGATGGTGTGGGTATATGGAGTAGCGGTTCTCCGGGCATAGCTACCATTGGTTCTTCTTCAGGGATACTTTCAGGAATCGGACCTGGTACTACTGTGATTACTTTTACATTAGGAACCGGCTGCTCAGCAAATACTACAATAACAGTAAACGCCACCCCATCAGCAATCACACCACCGGGACCAATAAGTTTGTGTGTTGGCGCAACATCTTCTTATGCTGATATTTCTCCGGGTGGAATATGGAGCAGCAGTACTTCCGGAATTGCAACAGTTGGCACAGGCGGACTCGTGACAGCTGTGTCCGCAGGTGTGGCAACAATTACCTACACAGGAAGCATAGGTTGTTATGTTACTAAAGATGTCACAGTAAATATCACACCGTCAGCACTTTCTCCTTTGTCAGCTAATGTATGTGTCGGCAACACTGTAACTTTTACTGATTTGGTTGGCGGTGGCATCTGGTCAAGTTCACTACCCGGCACCGCAAGTGTCGTAGGTGGTGTGGTTACAGGTATAGCAGCAGGAACAGCAACTATCAATTACGCAATCGGTACATGTGTGGCATCGGCAACAGTTACAGTAAATGCAAACCCGGCTGTAATTAATCCGCCGGGCGCTGTTGCAATTTGCATTGGCGCTACTGCATCCCTTACCGATATAAGTCCCGGAGGAACATGGAGCAGCGGTGCAGTCGGTGTGGCTACTGTCGGAACTTCGGGAACGGTTACAGGAGTTTCGGCGGGTTCTGCCAATATTTCCTATACAAACCTTGCAGGTTGTTCTGCAGTCAAAGCGGTTACCGTAAATATTACTCCCACAGCTATTTCACCGGCAAGCACTACTGTGTGTACAGGCTTAACGGTCACGCTCACTGAAACTGTAGGTGGCGGAATCTGGACAACCAGTGCACCAGGCGTTGCAACTGTGGCAGGCGGCGTTGTTACCGGTGTCACCGTTGGTACTGCAACAATTTTCTATACAATCGGTACATGTGTTACTTCAGCGACGGTCACAGTAAACCTATCGCCTAATGCCGGCGTCATTACAGGCCCTGCTGTTGTTTGTTTAAGTACAACTGTCCCTTTCACAGATCCTGCCTCTGGCGGTGTTTGGAGCAGCAGCAATAGCAGTATAGCATCGGTTGGATCAACCGGCCTGGTTACCGGAGTTTCTGCCGGAATAGCTACCATTTCTTATTCAGTTATCAACATTTGCGGCACTGATATTGCAACCCATGTTGCTACAGTTACAGCCCCGGCAGATACCGGCATTATCGTTGGCCTGCCAACAATGTGTGCAGGTACATTCACAATGTTGGTTGACACAGCCGCAGGCGGTGTGTGGAGCGTAACAAATACCAACGCAAGCGTTACCACTTGGGGTTTGCTGACCGCCATCATTCCGGGTACAGACACAATATACTATACCGTTACCAATGCATGCGGGCCTCTGTCTGCAAGGCACATAGTGACGATCGGGCCATCACTAAGTGCAGGTACAATATCCGGCCCGTCAGGAGTTTGTGTAGGTTCCTCAATAACACTCACTGATCCTGCACCCATGGGCGTATGGAGCAGCAGTAATTCAAATGCTGTCGTGGCTGGAGGTATTGTTACAGGACTTAGCGGCGGCATTGATTCTATGATGTACACCGTAAGCGCAAGCTGTGGATCGGCTGTTGCCATACATGTTATTACAATTACACCAATACCCATTGGTGGTACCATCCTCGGACCGTCCACTATCTGTGCAGGTATGACGACGACCTATTCTGATGCTGCCACAGGCGGTCTGTGGGGAACCAGCAATCCTGTTGGTTTTATTACGGTTGGCGGTGTATTTACCGCAGTAACACCCGGTGTTGATACTATAGTTTATACTGTTACAAATGCGTGTGGAACAGCCACTGCCATGGCAGCGGTAACCATAGGTCCTGCTATCAGCGCAGGAAGTATTTCTGGTCCCGCCAGTGTTTGCCAGGGTGCTGCTATTACATTGACCGATCCTTCGTCAGGAGGTGTATGGAGCAGCTCAAATACAAGAGCAACAGTTTCCGGTGGGGTTGTAACAGGGGTAAATCCGGGCGCAGATACTATCTATTATACGGTCACCACCAGTTGTGGTTCTGTCGCAACAAGTTCTGTGATCACCGTTAATCCTCTTCCTGACGCAGGAACTATTGCCGGGCCTGCGTCAGTTTGTGTGGGATCTTCAATTTCTTTATCAGACCCGGCGCCGGGTGGTTTATGGAGTGCGGGCAATGCGAACGCTACTGTATTCCTCGGCACTGTTACCGGTGTTATGGTTGGCTCTGACATCATTAGTTATACCGTTACAAACAGCTGTGGTTCTGTGTCAGCAATCCTGAACGTAACAATAAGCAACACGCCAGGCGCAGGTGTAATTTTCGGGCCCGCCAGTGTTTGCCTGGGGGCAACTATTACACTCACTGACCCGGTTCCCGGCGGTGTGTGGACAGCAACCAATACAAATGCTACTGTCAGTGGCGGCATTGTTACCGGAGCTATTGCGGGAGTTGATACAATTTATTATACGGTTACCAATAGTTGCGGAACAGCAACTGCCGGCGCTACGGTAACCGTAAATCCATTACCTTTTGCCGGAGCTATTACCGGCCCTTCTTCAGTTTGTATAGGAACAATGGCGACATTGACTGATGCTGCACCGGGTGGTGCATGGAGCGCTGCCAACGCAAATGCAACGGTTACAGGTGGTATAGTAACAGGTGTGTTTGCCGGTATTGATACTATATTGTATTCCGTAACGAACGGATGTGGAACATCAGTAGCTTCTGCAACGATTACCATCAATCCTTTGCCTGATGCGGGACTCATTACCGGTCCGGCAAATGTTTGTGTTGGATCTTTTGTTACGCTGTCTGATGCAGTAACCGGTGGTGTATGGAGTGCCGGCAATGCCCATGCTTCAGTCAGTTCATCAGGGGCTGTTACCGGAATAACTCCGGGATTTGATACCATTTCATATACTGTTACTACAGGTTGCGGTACTGCCACATCAACAATAATTTTAGCGGTCAATTCATTACCGGCAGTAGCTGCCATAGCCGGCCCTTCCGGTGTTTGTAAATCATCATCAATTACTTTATCCGATGGTACTGCCGGTGGTGTTTGGAGTGCAACCAATGCCAGAGCTACAGTGTTGGGCGGCATAGTTACCGGAGTGGCAGTTGGGTTGGATACAATACTTTATACGGTTACAAATATTTGCGGCAGTAACTCAGCTATTAAAGTTGTTTCAATTACTCAGGCGCCAGGTGCGGGATCTATTTCCGGCCCGTCAGGTGTATGTGTCGGGGTAACGATTGCCTTATCTGAAACCGTTGCCGGTGGAACCTGGAGCACCAGTAATAGTGTTGTTGCAGGTGTTTCGCCCGCTGGTATTGTTTCTGGTGTTACACCAGGTACCGCTACTATCAGCTATACTGTCAGCAACGGATGTGGTTCCAGGGTGGCTACCCATTCTGTATCTGTAATGTCTCATGACCAGTGTAATGTGCAGGCAGGCAGCGTTGCAAATACAGAGACTGAACTCAAGGTGTATCCAAACCCGAATAAAGGAATGTTTACTTTGAATTTATTAAGTGAAAATGACGAGCCTGTCAGGGTTGTGATCTCTAATGTAATTGGAAATAAGATCAAAGAGTTTACCACAAGTTCCAACAAGGCTACCGAAGTTAATCTTAATGTAGCTTCCGGTATTTACCTGCTGAGTGTATATACTTCAGGTGGCAAATTTGTTACCAAGGTGACTATCGAATAAAATACATGGCAGATGAATTAATGAGGGTTGGCTGTAGCGGTCAACCCTCATTTGTTTTGATTATAGGTATCAATCACGTCTTTGAATGCCTGTTTTTATTGGAATTTTCATTTTATTTGTCTTATTATTTGGAATAGCAGTTACTAAGTTACCAACAAAATACGGCTAATTTCAAGTGAAAACCTTTGTGGCTAAGGGCTTTGGCGATTCTAAAAAATGTGGATATCTTCTTTTAAAAAATGATTTCCATGTGTTTATTTGAACTATTTTTGGTAAAAGTTTTATGGCTAAAAATGTAAGTAATATGGCAGACGACAAATTAAAAGTTTTGAAGCTGGCCCTCGACAAAATCGAGAAGGATTATGGTAAAGGGTCAGTGATGATGCTTGGGGACAAGCAGAAAGAAAAAATGGATGTTATCAGTACCGGTTCTATCGGGCTTGACGTGGCGCTGGGTGTTGGTGGATTACCTTGCGGACGAATTGTGGAGATATACGGACCTGAATCTTCAGGTAAAACTACAGTAGCAATTCACACTATTGCACAGTCGCAAAAGAAAGGTGGTATCTGTGCAATTATAGATGCAGAGCACGCTTTCGATGCCAGCTATGCACGTAAGCTGGGTGTGGATGTGGATAGCCTCATCATTTCACAGCCAGATTATGGGGAGCAGGGCCTCGAGATCGCTGACCGGCTTATATCCAGCGGTGCGGTTGATGTGGTAGTAATAGATTCAGTTGCCGCTCTTGTGCCCAAGGGTGAACTGGATGGTGAAATGGGTGAAAGCAAAATGGGCCTCCAGGCACGTCTGATGAGCCAGGCACTGCGTAAACTTACCGCTACCATATCACGCACAGGGTGTTGCTGCATATTCATCAACCAGCTCCGTGAGAAGATAGGTGTGATGTTTGGAAACCCCGAAACTACTACCGGTGGTAATGCGCTGAAATTCTATGCATCCGTGCGGCTTGATATCCGTCGCATCAGCCAGATAAAAGACGGCGATGTGGCAAGCGGTAACCGTACCCGTGTAAAAGTGGTGAAGAACAAAGTGGCGCCTCCTTTCCGCCAGGTTGAGTTTGATATAATCTTCGGTGAAGGAATAAGCAAGGTTGGTGAAATAATAGACATGGGTGTTGAACTTGGGATATTACAGAAAAGCGGTTCATGGTTCAGCTATAACGAAACAAAAGTTGGCCAGGGGCGCGATGCGGTAAAGACATTCCTGCAGGATAATCCGGAAGTGGCCGATACCATCGAAGCCCAGATCCGTGAGAAACTGTTTGCAGAAGCGGTATAATTAATAAAATGGAATTGGGAATTGGGGATTTGTAATTTGGATTGTATTGTTTTTCTTCAATCTTTTAATATTACAACACCTAATTCCCAACCTGCCTGCCGGCAGGCAGGTTGCTATTTTAAAACCATACAAAGAGTCATGATGTCACCTGAACAGTTCTTTGAACTGATGCTTAAAGAATTGGAAGTGCATACTGAAATGCAGCCCTATTACAAGTTCCTTGGTAATAAGTCGTCGTGGCATTTCAGGAGGAACTACTTTTTGCAGCGGCTCCGGTATATAAAGAAATACCTTGTGGATGCACCCGAAGCAGCCAATTACCGCAAGGATCTGAGCATCTGGGATTGTGGCTGCGGTTACGGTACTACCTGTATCTTTCTTGCGCTGAACGGGGTGAAGACCTATGGCACCACGCTTGAATTTTATTACGACACGGTTCAGAAGCGGAAGGAGTATTACAGCAAGTATGGCGATACTTCCTTATTTACCTGCACTTACGAAAACCTGTTTGATAACAAGCCCGCGCCAGGCAGTTACGACTGGATCATAGTGCAGGATACCCTCCACCACCTGGAGCCTATTGGCGATGCCCTGCAGATATTCCATGACAGCCTGAGAAAAGGTGGCAGGATACTTTCGATTGAAGAGAATGGTAATAACATAATACAGCGTATAAAGCTTTATAAATACAGGGGTAACAAACGCATTATTACTATCTGGGACGAGAAGCTGAAGAAAGACATCCTGATAGGGAATGAAAACATCCGCAGCCTCGAAACCTGGAACAGACTATTTGAAAAGCACCAGTTCCATGTGCAGCCCGAAAGTGTAAATTATGTGCGCTACTTCCTTCCGTTTCAGTATCGTTTCGGCGACCCGGAAATACTGTTGCAAAAGGAGCAACAAATACAATCAAAGCCGGGCCTGCGGCGAGAGTATTTCTTTTTCGGGCTGAATTTTGTGGCGGTGAAAAAATAGAAACCCTACACCTCCACTCCCGTAAACTCAAACCTGCTCCCGTCAAACAATCCTTTATCACTTAGTTTGAGCGACGGTATTACCAGCAGCGCCATAAACGACAATGTCATGAAAGGCGCGTGGAGCGGGGATCCCAGGCCTTTTACTGTTTCATTCAATCCGGTATAGGCATTCGCAACATCATGGCCGTTGTTCAGCGACATGAGGCCGGCAACAGGCAAGGGCAGAACGGCAACATCAACATTGTTGCGTGTTACCGAAATTCCTCCTTTGCAGTCTACCAGTGCATTAACTGCAGCGCATATATCTGCATCAGTCACGCCTACTGCTACAATATTATGGCAGTCGTGTGCTACGGTAGAGGCAATCGCTCCCTGCTTCAAACCGAAATTTTTAATGAAACCTACTGCTACCGGAGCGTCAGTGTTGTAGCGGTTAATGACCGCTATCTTCAGTATATCCCGCCCGGTATCGCTCACTATATTTCCTGCTTCCACCTTTGCCGGTAGTTGAAGGCAGTTGGTCACGAGCTGTCCTTCTATGGCTTCTATTACCCGGATAACCGGATGGACATTCTTTGCTTTTACAATGAAATCGCTGATTTTCTTTTTCCCGGTTTTGAAATTATTGATGGGTTTTACCGGCACATCGGGTAATAAAGATCTGCCATTTTCCGCAACCAATTGCCCGTTGATGAATGTTTTCAGAATGTCGAAACGTTCCAGGTCGTTGATGACAATGAAATCAGCCGCATGGTGTTTTTGCAGCAAACCAACAGGCAGATCGTAGTGATACACAGGGTTAATACATGCTGCGCGCAACACATCAAAAAGGCCGTAACCCTTTGCCAGAGAGCGTTTCACTAATTGGTTGATGTGATGTAATACCAGTTCATCGGGGTGTTTGTCGTCGCTGCAAAACATAACCTTATCAGGGTGCATCCTGAGCAACTCACAGAGCGCTTCATAATTTTTCGCAGCGCTGCCTTCCCGGATAAGGATGTGCATACCCGATTTTATTTTATCCAGCGCTTCATCAATGGTGTAGCATTCGTGATCCGTAGTAATGCCTGCCGCCGCATAGGCTGCGGCGTCTGCGCCGTGCAGGCCGGGGGCGTGCCCGTCCACAGGTTTCCCCAAACGTGTTGCAGCAGCGATCTTGGCCAGTGCCTCCGGGTCATTATGCAGCACCCCGGGATAATTCATCATTTCTGAGAGGTACCTGATATCCGGGTTTAGCAATAGTTCTTCCACCGCTGCGGCGTCAAGGGTAGCGCCTCCGGTTTCAAAACCGGTTGCCGGTACACAGGAAGGGGCCCCAAAGAAAAATTTGAAAGGTGAAAGCTTACTGTTGTTCAGCATGTAATGCACACCTTCCAGTCCGTTCACATTGGCTATCTCATGCGGATCGGAAACAGTAGCCACGGTGCCATGCACCACAGCCATTTGGGCAAATGCTGTAGGTACCAGCATGGAGCTTTCTATATGTATATGGGCATCCACAAAGCCCGGCAGCAGGTATTGGTCACCGGCGGTTTCCGTTTCATTAATTGAAGCGATGATACCGTTTGTTACAGTTACCTCAGCGGGGTATATGCGCCGTTTGAAAAGGTCAATCAGTTTGCCTGAGATGTTAAATGAGCTCATAGAAGGTTATTGTGCGTTTTGTTTGGCTGTACATTTTAACGGCAAGTTCTCAAATTTATTGATACCCGCCAACACAAGGACAGTGGGTTAACGGATAATGACCCCGAAAGGGTCAAACGTTTATAGCAAAATGAATAAAAAATGAGTTCGATGCCGAAGGTATCGCACTTCACATCACCGGATAAATCATTTAATTGCTTACAAAAATATATAATGACCCCGCACCCACGTACTCCACCCCTGCGTAACACCTCCCTCTCCTTTGGAGAGGGCCGGGGAGAGGTATCTACTTCACCCCCCACTTCCCCTTCACCAGGTTCGTAATATCATACTCCTCTTTCTGATACACCATACTGCCGTTGGCAGCGTCGAATATAAAGTCATAATTCTTTTCCTTAGCCACCGCCAAAATAGCCGCATTAAGTTTCTTGCCTATGGGCTCCCATATATCAGCTTTCTTTTGCTGTATTTTTTCCTGCGCGCTTTGCTGGAAGCCCTCGATCCGGTTTTGCAGGTCCTGTATTTCCTTGCCCTTCACTTCCTTTACCGCTTCACTCATTTTTGCCACACCAGCCTGGTACTGCTGCACCTTGGTCTGATATTCCTTTGTCATGGCCTGCATCTGGTCTTCAAATGATTTGGCATACTTCACCAGTGCAGTATCGGCATTCGTTTTTTCCGGCATGCCATTCAACAGAGTAACAGAATTTATATACCCGATCTTCGGACCCGCCGTTTGAGCAAAAACAACACTGCTGATCAGTAAAATGCAGGCAATCAATACAATTGGTTTTTTCATTATGTTTTTTTAGGGTGGAAAATTAGAATTTGATATTGGCAATGCCTGTATTTGGGCTGTTAATCTTATGCTGTAATTTATTTTTTGTACTTAGCTGCATTGCTACTATCACCGTCCGTTGTGTCACTCACTTGTACGTTCAGGGTGCTATTCGGCTCGCCCAATCAAGGACGTCATTTCGCAGTGAAACGGAGAAATCTCCCGAAGCGCCCCACATAGCCAGATAGAATTCCTACCTCCCATATGCATAGCAAACCCACAAAATGAGGGAACTGCGTAACACTCACCCCTCCTGTTTTTCCCAATCCCGATTTTTTTCGGGAAGGAGTGGGACGACTGGCAGTCCCGCCTAGGTGGAGGAGAGCAAGGCAGGGGTGGTCAACTCGCGCCCGCCAATCTATTTTTCTTATTGTCGCAACTGGTTATCATCGTTTTTTCAGTTGCATCTGGCTAAATTCAACGGAAGAACCATGTCGTATTTTTCATTTTTTTTGTTGATAACTTTTTTTCAAAATTTGTTGAAACCCTTTACCAGCAATTATATTACATATCGGTGAATGTCGTATCATTGTCGTATTATTGTCGGACTATTTGCCATTGTTTTTTCAGTGGTATTTGGCTAAACTCACTCCGAGAAGCATTGTCGCATTTTTCATTTATTTTGTGGATAACTCATATTATAAATGGGGTTGAAACCCTTTACCAGCAATCATATTACCTATCGGTGAATGTCGTATCATTGTCGTATCATTGTCGTATTATTGTCGCACTGCTTGTCATCGTTTTTTCAGCGCTGCACAGTTCTGAAATTGGTTTACACGTTGGTTAAATAATCCTGATTTTTGTTTACTGCCATTTTGTTAGTCCTGTTGTTTGTTTACAGTTGGTGATTACCGGCAGTCCCTCTTCTCTTCAACTAAAGCTCAGGAGGCTCGGAGATGGAAACTACCATCCGGCGTTTTGCGCTCTGGTTGCCCCTCCCGAAATAATCGGGCTGTGAACTGCAATTAATTGAAAATCATGCTGTTGTATTTTTGTGGTCACACTCCCGATAGCTATCGGGATGACCCCATAGATTTTGGCTATGGGGGGACCTAGAAAACTTTATTGAAAAAATTATTTGTCGAAATTACTGGGAATGTTAAACTATTTATGGTGAAAAACAATGTGGAGTGAAATTTTAAGTATATGTACGTATTTTCTTATAGAATCTGCAAAAGTAAACAATATATTTTAAATTACAAAATATAAATTACATGATAGTGCAGTTTTGAGTCTATGATAGAAAGTTTTTCAGGTGGTAAGTGATTGATTAATATGTATTTGGATATTATGAAAAGGGGAAAATTTGGAAGTGACTTAGGTGGGTTGTGGAACAGAGCACTTAGCGAAACACCCACCTGACACCTGCCAACGCATCCCGATAGCCATCGGGGCTATGCACAATGTGTACTGACGGGGTTTTTACCGAATACTGATTGCAAATTTGGAATTTATTATTTGTACCGGATGCCCAACGCTAATATCTGGAACAACGGGGATGGAATAGAAGTATGTTTGTCATGATGCTAGTTTTTGGCAACAGAGTATCTATATTTTCTTATCAATCCATAGGCATATTTTGTGTTCATGGGTCATTCGGATCGTAACCGTATTTGTATTTGTAGTGTGATATCAAAATGTAATACTCTACCATTGAGATATTGGTGAAGTCTATATCTGCCTGGTATATCAGATGGCCATTGACCGGTTGTTTGAGCCTGATAGCTAAGAAGTTTTTTTTATCGACTTTGGTCGGTGTCCACGAAGCAATGTTCCACCAATCAAGCAAATCAGCGCCGGAATGCATGCCGGTGGCATCGAAGGTAAACCTTGCTTCTGCACCAGGGTCAATTTTTCTCTTCAGCAATTTGCCGGCCAGCATTCCGGCAAGATAAGATCCTCCCATCAACAAAGACGCATCCCATTTCTTCAAGGCGTGGGTTGAAGAATTATAAGTGAAGATGCAAAGAGGTATAATCCAATAAAACAAACTAAGGTATTTGAAACCGGCAGATGTCGCGGGGTACACCGAGGAACTCAGGCTGTTGTCTGCCAAAAAATCGTCAGTGCTATATATGGGTTTGTAAAGATCATCCAGGACGTCATCCCCAGGGAATATGTCCATATTGCGTAGCAGGTTAAGGTCGCTGCACACACTATAAAATATACCGGGGTATTTTGTCTGCCGCAACAAATACCTGATCCAATATTTCTTGCCTAGCGCAATAATTACTGAGGCCAGGAAAAATAGCAGGGCTGCGAACCAGTAATTGACATTGTCCCAGCCCGCGAAATATAACATACCGGCGATGGCGAATAATATGGCGGATGCCAGTGTGGCGTACCTGATAAAGTTGATAGCTGTTCTCAATTTCATTGGAATACTGACATAAGGGTGAGGCCAAAACTAATAAAATTCAGATAGTGTGTAAAGGCTTTGCGAAAATATGCGACCCCAGTTGTTCGTAGTCTTCCAAGATAAAAAAAATTAAATACAGTTCGGCGTAGTCTCTGACTACGTCGCAGTGGTAGCCAATCTCCTGATTGGCGAATGAGTATTTTACAACCAACTTTCAATAGGCAGTAAGCCCGGTTTATTCAGCAGAATAGTTTTCGCACTGCTATAGATATAGTCTTCAGGGTGTTCTACCCATCCGGCCCTAACCGGATTTTCATGAATGTAATTCAGTTTCTGATTAAAGAATTTAAGTGAATATATAGATTCCGGCCTGTTCTCATGCGTCCAGAATTGTTTATCACTGCTGCGTTTGTTTTGGGCTGCATTCCATTCAAACCGGTGCAACATCCATTCACGCCTGCTTTCAGATCCATCTCTGATAGCATCAAGAATAGTACCTGCAGTAAACTTTTTAAAGTCCCGAATGGTATTCGATAAATTTCCTGTTTCACTGCGAACAATCAGGTGCAGGTGATTGGTCATTATTACATATCCATATAGTTTAAGTCCTCTGTTCCTGATACAGAAGTCAAGACTGTCAATAATAATGTCCCGGTAAATTTTACGTGTAAAAACGTCAACCCAGTCAACAATTGTTGGTGTGATAAAATACGTTCCAAACTGGTCATCAATTTGGTATCCCGTGCTCATTTGTTTGTTTTTTCCTAAAAATAATTATTTAAGACAATTTCGCCAATCGGAGATTGGCTTCCACCAGGACGTAGTCAGAGACTACGCCCAACTTCATCTACATTTTCAAAATGTCCCACACCTATAAATCATTATTGCAACCCTTTCCTAAATGCATCAAATACCGGTTTCTTATTGTACGATGAATCCCACAAGGTGGGGGCATCCCGGTTACCTGCCTTCACGATCCAGCTATCGGCGTCGGTGAGATCCCACACCGTTATCCCATACCGCTGGGCGGCAGGAACATTACGAAAGTAAGATTCGGCTACATAACGGAATTGCTGCGCCTGTAAAGCAAGCAGCGCCGGGGTGGTGGTAAACGGTGTAAGATTGCCTGGATTTATTCTTACATCCAGTTCCGACACATGAATGAGCAATCCTGTTGCGGCAAGCAACTGCAAAGCAGAATCTATACCGGAGCTGCGCGTGTAGATGCTCATGTGCATCTGGCAGCCAATACCATGTATGGGCACACCGTCTGCCTTCAACCGGTTCACCATTGCTATCAGTGAATCCAGCTTGCGGCTGTTGGATTCCAGGCCGTAATCGTTGATGAATAGCTTCGCTTCGGGGTCGGCGGCATGCGCCCAGGTAAAGGCATTGGCTATATAATCCCGGCCCAGGTAATCGGCCCAGAAAAAATAACCACTGCCCGACAGTGAGTTGGCGCTTGTACGCAAGGCGCCGGTGCCATCAGCTATTGCTTCGTTCACTACGTCCCAGCCGGTTACCCTTCCTTTGTAGCGGGTAACCATTGTGGTTACCCAGTCATGAAGCGCGTTGCCCACCTGCGCTGTGTCCAGCGTGTTCAGGTAGGTCGCATTATCGTTCTGGTACCATGCAAGTGTATGACCATGGACCTTAACGCCGAGCGACGAGGTGATGTTCATAAAGTCATCGGTCTTTGTAAAGTCGTAAGTGCCGTCGTTCTTTACATTGGCGGCGTGCTTCATCTGGTAGCCGGGGGTTACGCGGTCGAATTGTGTTTTGACTATGGCGGCGTAGCTGGTGTTGTTTTTGAGCAGGTCGTAATTCACACCCACACCAATGGGAATGGATGAAGCCTCTTTGAGCGTGGTTTCACCGCTATGGTCCGGTTTGTGGGTGCATGCCATAGTACACAACAACAGGAGCAGAGCTATTGTAAATTTGTTCATTTAATGATTATATATGCCAGGTTTCGCCATTTAGGGCCTTATTAACGACAATCCTATCCAAAATTAGCTTTTTATATGACATTAGTCATTTGCCGGGGTGGGATATAGGGGGTAACTTTGTATTGATGAAAGTAGTGGGAGAAAAGGTACTCAGGTTATCACACTTACCAACTGGCAGAAGGGCTGTTATCAAGAGCCATGACGAGAGCGATTTCCAGCTTACATTGATGGAAATGGGCTGTATCCCGGGTGAACCGATATGGGTGGAAATGATAGCCCCCATGGGCGACCCGATGGCCATACAAATAGCAGGCTATTACCTGAGCATCCGCAAAAAGGATGCGGATAAGATATGGGTGATGGAAATTGAAAATGGAGACCTCTCCCGGCCTCTCCAGGGGAGAGGTGAGGTGGAGTGAGCTACGTATTCAAAATAATTTATCAATAGCTAAGTTTATTAACAGGAAACACCGGCGTATAGTCGGTGTTTCCTGTTAATAAAAACCACACTTAGTTAATGATCATGATGATGGTGTTCAAATTCGGTATGATGGTTCTCATGTTGCAGGTGGTCCAATACTATATCATAAAGGTCGTGATTGGAGTCGGCTGAAATTACAATAGTGCCGCCCGACAGTTGTGCATTGAGCAGCATGGTGGCGGTAATGCCTGAAGTTAGTGATGAAAGGTCTATTGTGGTGACAGCGGTGTAGGTACTGTCGTTGCTGATGGTAACATTTTCCTGGTCGGTGGTTAGTTCAATTGAATTGGTTACAACCAACGCAACCGGGCAGGTAACGATACCGCTGGTAAATGACCCGCCAAGTTGCAAAACAGGTACTGTGCCGGTTTTGCCGAGGTCAATTTTCAGGGAAATCCCGTCATAGGTGCCGGTGGGTAAAACAAATGTGCCGAATGAAATAGGCACTGGCGCTAATAGATCAATCGCGTCTTTATTGGTAGATGTGAATGATACTGTGAGGTTATTTTGTTTCGCCACGAACTTTACCACATCCGGGTAGGCGATGGCAGATGTCCAGACAATATTGGCGGTGGTGGTGTTCTTAGCAAAGGTATAACTTGAATTGGTAGCTTTTAGCTGGTAATTGACTGATGGCGGCGGCGGAGGGTTATTACTCTTTTTGCAGGATGCAAATGCCAAACCAATTAGCGCGACTGATATCCAAAGTGACTGGTTCATAAAAAGTAGTTTTAGTTAAGAAATGATGCTACAACTACTACGGGTATCTAAAAACCAGGCCAATGTGCACCTACTTAAGCGTTTTAACATTTTTTAACCAACTTTTTTAACTGATATTTCAAGTGCAATACAATAAAGCCAACCTTTCTTTGTTATTTTACTTTGAAATGCAAAGTGAAATATGAATATCAGGAAAACATTGTTCTGGGTTACCTTCTTCAGTATAGCTATGGGCTTTATGGAATCAGCTGTAGTTATCTACCTGCGGAGGATATATTATCCTCAGGGCTTTTCATTTCCGCTGGCGCCAATTGATCCTAACATAGCAGTGGTGGAGCTATTACGGGAGGCCGCAACCATCATTATGCTGCTTGGTGTGGGTGTGCTGGCAGGTAAGAAAAATGCGGAACGTTTTGCCTGGTTTATCTTTTCGTTTGCCGTCTGGGATATATTTTATTATGTATTCCTCTACGTCTGCCTGGGCTGGCCGGCATCTTTGATGACATGGGACATACTCTTCCTGATACCGGTGCCCTGGGTTGGGCCTGTTATAACACCGGTCATCATTTCATTCACCATGATCTTGTTTGCCTTCACAGTTATCTGCTACTCAGGCAACGGATATAAGGTGGGGTTAAAAAGGAGGGAAAGCCTGTTATTGATAACAGGCAGCCTGGTGGCAATTGTTTCTTTTACCGAAGATTTTATACAGAAGAAAGGATACCTGCTTTTCAGGAATCTTATGAAAGGCAGGTCGCTATTCATAGATCTCGCGGATTATGTTCCGGCGCATTTCGATTGGGTGGTGTTCTCAACAGGCGAGACAGTAATAATAATTGCGTGGGTAATATACCTGATACGCCTAATGGCGCAAACCAACGCAGCAACTGTTGCAACCGTTTAATTACCGACCGGCAATTTTTTGTGTTTATTGTTTTGGAGGGGTCAGACTACCATTGATGATCCTGTAAACTTCATACGAGAAATCTATCTTCAGGCTTTCAGAAGTGCCTACTACATTGCCATTCATGGCTGTAACTGAAATATTTGATGAAAGTTCTCCGGTATTATCATCTTTAGTATAAATTAGTTTATCGCCGCTGATTGTAAAGGATTGGGGGTTGGCTAATTTAACATTGAAAAAGGCAATGGTACCTTCATTGGTATAAGATATGGCACTGTCGCTGTTTATTTCGCTGCTTCCCATGTGAAACTTCACTGAACCGATGTAGACTTCATCATTTTTAAGTTTTTTATTACTGTTATCTTTCTTTACGGCAGGCTGGGAAAAGTTTTTGCCTGAGGAAACAAAAGTGAGTTTACCATCGCTACGCACTTCATTAGGGTCTTTGTCTGTTTGCGCATATACCGACAATGGCAAAAGGAACAACAGGAACATAATCTTCTTCATCCGTAATTTTTTTTTAAAGGTACATTGAATTAGCAAATTGTGTTTGCTGTAAGTTTTTTTTAACTTTTGTCAACAGAAATTGAGCCTGCACCAAGGAATATCAAACCAAAGAATGCGAAAACCAGCTCAATGGCATGTGAAGCTTTCAGAATGCTTTCACCTGCGGCAAAATGCGATGCTGCTGCTACGGCGAAGTTGATGACCATGAGTATGCAAACCAGCCGGAACCATAAACCCAAAATGCAGAACAGCCCGCCTACGGTCATAGTGACTGCCGACATAAAACCCCAGAAAACGGGAAAGAAATAGATATGAAGGTGACCCATGGCCTGGCCGGTTTCCCGCCATGCTGCCGGGCCGCCCTGCAGGGCGGGCAAGCCATGAAGAATCATCATGACTCCCAATCCGGCGCGCATTACCAGCAGTCCGAAATTTTTGTAATTACCAAGGTTTGCAAAAAGAGCCATTTACTTCAGTTTTAGGTTGGAGGTAAAGATAAGATGTTTGTTTTGGATAAGGATACAACATTCGATACCCGCCAAAGACAGTTAAAAGTTAAGGTGCAAATCAACCATATTGTTAAGCAATCTGTTTGTGGGTTACCTTAGTATAGGTATACCGGGTCGTTTTGCCCTCCTGTTTAAAGGTGACCTCCACCTCCTCCGGTTCGAAAAGCTGTGCTATTTTCAATTTCAGCCGGTTGAAAAAATTACCAGGTTTGTTTAATCGCGCCGGGTCCGCGCCATTTCCGCCATTTTCCATCGCTTAGTTTTTATAGGGGTACTAATTAACAACAATAATTAACGTAATTGGTTTAGCAATATTGCTTATTGCAATAAATTTATGATAATGTGAACCAAAATATGCTAAATAGGACTTATTTTTATCAACATCTTTTTCAGGTATGTATAATCAACCATGTTTTTTTTGGATTAAATATAATTAAGCTATACCTTTGCAATCCCAAATTTTCCGGCCGCCGGATCAGTTGGCAGTTATCAGTTGACAGTTCCCAAACTTACAACGATAATTGCAGGCTCTGAAAGCGTCCAGGGTTCCTGCCGGACGATTGGTTAACTTTTAAAATAAATTATGGCAACACAAAGCACCCAGCAGAGCTACGAGCTCATGGTAATCTTCACTCCCGTACTGTCGGATGAAGACTACAAAAACGAACAGAAAAAGTACGCCGACTTCGTAAAAGATCATGGCGGAAGTATTGTTCTACAGGATGCATGGGGATTACGTTCCCTGGCTTACCCGATTCAGAAAAAGACAACAGGCATGTATTTCGTCATGGAGTACACTGCGCCTACTGATGTAAACGCGAAACTGGAGATCCAGATGAACCGTGATGAGTTTATCATCCGTCATATGGTTACCCGCCTCGACAAATTTGCACTGGCTTATAATGTTAGAAAACGTACTAAAAATCAAACTGCTGCATCCGCATCTTAAAACTCACGAACAATGGCAAAGCAAAACGAAATAAAATTTTTGACGTCCCAGCGTGTTGAAAAACGCCAGAAGAAATACTGCCGTTTTAAGAAGATGGGCCTCCGGTATATTGATTACAAGGACGGTGAATTTCTTAAGAAGTTCCTCAACGAACAGGGCAAAATGTTACCGCGCCGCATTTCCGGCAACTCGCTGAAATTTCAGCGCAAAGTATCACAGGCGATAAAAAAGGCCCGCCAGATGGCCATTTTACCTTACGTTACTGACCTTTTAAAGTAATCATTCGACAAGCTCACGATGACAAGGTCATGATGACAAGTCTTAACATCCAAAATGTAAAATGACATGCAAGTAATTCTTATAAAAGACGTTGACAACCTGGGCTCAGCCCATGAAATGGTGGAAGTTAGGCCGGGATACGCCCGCAATTACCTGATTCCCCAGAAGTATGCGATTGAAGCAAGCGGTTCTAATGCCAAAGTAATGGAAGAGCGCCGTAAGCAATTGCAGAAGAAAGAAGATAAACTGATGGCTGAGGTCGCAAATGTTACTGCCGTACTCAAGGCTTCACCTGTGAAGGTTGGCGCCAAGATCGGTATCAGCGGCAAGATATTCGGTTCGGTTACTTCTATACAGATAGCACGTGCAATCCGCGAGCAGAAAGGCTACGAAATTGACCGCCGCCGCATTACCATCCTGGATGACGTAAAGGAAGCAGGCCTTCACAAAGCAGGCATTGATTTCGGCAAGGATAACAATGTTGAAATTGAATTTGAAGTAGTAGGAGAGTAATATTTTCCGGTACTTTATGATAATAAAACATCCCGCATTGCGGGATGTTTTATTTATGCTCATAACAGGAGCCAATTTAAGAATTCACTCTGCCCCTTTTTCCCGAAAAAAATCGGGATTGAGAAATTGTTCGGGAAGAACTCACCACTGTAGGACTTACTTCCTGCTTCCTGCAAAGTGTATTATCTTGCGGGCATTAAGATGAAATATTTTATCACACTGCTTTTAGGGTTTTTTTTTATTTGTCCGGGTGCGAATGGGCAGGAAAAATCTATTGACAAAAGGTTTTTTGTGCATAAGATAGAGATCAGCGGGAATAAGCGCACTAGGGAGTCTGTTATACTCAGGGAATTGAATTTTCATGTTGGAGATACGGTGAATGATGCTAACGCCTTTTTTCTGGCCAGTGAGCGGCTGACGAACATGCAGTTGTTTAACTCGGTCGATTTTGTTATTCGTGTACCAGAGGCAGATACAGGTTCGGTGAATTTGAACATAGTGGTGAAGGAACGGTGGAACATCATACCAACAATTACTGTACAGTTTGCCGACCGGAATTTCAATACATGGTGGGTAAAGGAAGATCATGACCTGCGGCGGGCTATGGCGGGGCTGACACTTACGGATAAAAATTTCCGTGGCAACCTGGAGCAACTGGGTGTGACGGTGCAGGCGGGGTATACACAGAAACTGGGTATCAGTTATATGCGGCCCTATGTGAACAAAGGGCAGACAAACGGGCTGGGATTTTCATTCAGTGTTTCGCAGAGCAGGCAGACTTATTACCAAACGGATTCTGATAAACTTGTTTATGCGGGTATATACACAGGGCCGGTGATCTTACGACAGGCGGAGGGTGGCATCAGTTATATTTACCGGCCAGCCTATGCAAAAAGGCATATCTTTCAGCTCAATTATAAAGACTATAATGTAAGCGATACAGTGGTGAAACTAAACCCTGAATATTATGCGGATAAAAAGACAAGGGCGCGGTTTGCGGAGCTGTATTACAGGTATGAATACAATGGCGTGGATAACTGGAACTATTCGCTGAAGGGTGAAAAATTAGTGACCCAGGCTGTAGTGAGGAAAGGGTGGGAGGGGCTGGACTTTCAGGCTTTTGCCAATGTAGAAGCAGGGCTTTACAGGAACCCGGTTTTGGGTTGGTATTATTCGGTTATTTTTCGCGGCAGGCTGATGTACCCGCAGGGTCAGCCTTATTTTTTCAGGGGAGGGTTAGGAACACAAACAGATTATGTGAGGGGGTATGAATATTATGTTATTGACGGGAGCAGTTATGGTCTTATCCGGCTGGACCTGAAAAGACAGTTATTCAATAAAACCTATTCATTGCCTGTCAGATATTTTACTGCACTGCCGGTCCGTATTTATCCTAAGGTATTTGCAGATGTGGGTTATGCGGATGGTGCCGGAGGGCATAATAATTTTTTAGGTAACCAATTGTTGTATAGCGTAGGCGCCGGAGTGGATGTGGTAACACTTTATGATATTAAGATCAGGTTTGAGCTTGCATGGAACCATTTGAAACAAAATGGATTATATTTACATTTTAACTCGGAATGAGTATTATAGTAGAAAGTCGAGAGTATAAAGTCGAAAGTCGCGGGGCTTTCATGTTTAGTACTTTTATTTTTTTTTACAGCTTTCTACTTTATACTAACTACTTTCTACTTTTGAATAAATATTATGCTTGTAGCGCTATACAACAGGACTTTTGATGAGGCAGATGTGCCTTTGCTGAGAAGCATACTGAATTTGCTGGATCAGCATAAGTTGCAACTGGTATTCTACAAGGAATTTTATGAACGGCTGCAGGCTCATATCCCTTTTACAACAACACCCAGGTTATTTACCGGTAAGAAAGATCTTCCGGCGCATACCGATATGCTGTTCAGCCTGGGAGGTGACGGTACAATGCTGGATGCTGTATGTTTTGTGGGTAACAGCAATATTCCGTTGATCGGGGTGAACCTGGGCAGGCTGGGTTTTCTTGCTGCTATACCCGTGGGCGAGGTGGAAGCCGCCATTTTATCACTGGCGAGAGGGTCGTATACCCTCGAAAAAAGATCGCTGCTGCATCTTGATTCGAGCATACCATTATTTGACGGTTCACCTTATGCGCTCAATGAATTTACCATACACCGGCAGGACACCTCTTCGATGATCAAGATACACACTTATCTTAACGGTGAGTTCCTGAATACATATTGGGCAGACGGGCTGATAGTGGCTACACCAACGGGTTCTACGGGTTACTCATTAAGTTGCGGCGGGCCAGTAGTGTTCCCTCAGACTTCCAGCTTTGTAATAACGCCTGTGGCCCCGCATAACCTGAATACCAGACCCATAGTGGTGCCTGATGACAATGTTATTTCGTTTGAAATTGAGGGGAGGACAGAACAATTTTTATGCACCCTTGATGCCCGCACAGAAATTATTCACAGCAATGTGCAACTTGCGGTAAAGCGGGAGAATTTTGTGGTTTCGCTGGTTCGTCCGGATGAGCATAATTTTCTTAAAACCATCAGGCAAAAATTATACTGGGGTATAGACAGGAGGAATTAGTTTTTTAGTCGAAAGTCTTTAGTCGAAAGTAGAAAGTCTGAGAGGTAGAAAGGATGGAAACCAGAGCATGTTAATTTCTGGCTGAAAGCGTATTCCGGAGTATATATTATAATATTTCTCCCGTATATATATTAATAAATTTGCTTCTTTGCAAAAAATATTCTCTCGGATTTGTTTTTTAGGCAGATTTTACATATTTTTCCAAAAGAATGGGATATTGTTTTTTTATTAACTATAAGTTAATAGATAGCCTGTTTATGCACAAGTGATTTCGGTGAGACTTTTCACCCGATCATTTGTAAAGGATTGAATCATTTGTTTTATATTTATAATTGTATGAAAAAAATCTACTTATTATCCTTCTTGTGCTGCCTGAGTTTTGCAGCTTATTCCCAATCGCAGACTTATATTTTTGCGAATGCACTTTCAACAACCTTCAAAACCGGGTACGCTACCAGTGGTGGCGGCCGTTTTGACAACACGATTTATACTACCGGCGCCACAAGCAGGGGGTACGCTGTTTTTGACCTAAGCAGCATTCCTGCAGGTGCAACGATCAGCGATGTGGAAGTTGGTTATTACGTTAATTTTTACGGTGGCTCCGGTGCAGGTGGCACCTGGGATACCTATGGATATGCAGGCGACCTTTCCACCGTTACTGTTCCTGCCACTTTGTTTGCCGATATGGTGGCAGGCACACCTATCAACGCTACCTCCTACGGGGTAGGAGTAGCGCTTGAAAAACTTCCCACCACGCCAGCGGCGGTGTTGTTTGTACAGGCAAATATAGGATCGAAAGTTTCCGTTTGCTGGACTAACGGGGGTACGAGAGCTTACCAGATCACAGGCGAAACAGGATCATCTGCCCCTGGTGATACTATAACTTTAGGGCATGCGCCTTATATCAGGATCAGCTATTGCCTTGCTCCTACCGGGGTTACTGCAACAGCTGCTCCTACCACACTTTGTGCCGGAGATAACCTGACATTGACCGGCACCGCTACCGGAGCTACCAGTTATTCATGGTCAGGACCCGGAGCATATACTTCCACATTATTAAATCCAGCTGTAATTACCAGCGCACTTACATCGGCCGGAGTTTATACTCTTACTGCAATTAATAGTTGTGGGTCATACAGCGCCACCGCAACTGCTATAACCGCGGCAGTAACTGTAAATCCTTTACCTTCTGCAATTACCGGTACCAATACTGTCTGTGTGAGTAACGGGTCTTTACTTTCCAGCGCACCAACGGGTGGCACCTGGAGCAGTTCAAACAGTCTTATTGCAACCATAGGGTCGGGCGATGGCCTGGCTGTTGGTGTTGCCGCTGGAACTGTAAATATGTCTTATACGCTAAGTACGGGATGCCATGTTATTTTCCCATTCACAGTTAACAACCCGCCAGGAGCTATCTTTGGACCAACAGCAGTGTGTGTTGGCAATAACATAACCTTGTTCGATGGCGTATCCGGCGGTACATGGAGCAGCAGTGCGCCGGGTACTGGCAGCGTTGGCGGAGGTACCGGTGTGGTTACCGGTATTAGTGCAGGTACGGCAACAATTACTTATGTTACCACAGGATGCAATAGTGTGACCCATGATATTACTGTTAACCCGCTTCCATCTCCTATTGCAGGACCCGGAGCAGTGTGCGCGCTTTCAACAATAAACTTAACTGACCCTACCTCCGGAGGGAACTGGAGCAGCAGTAATATTACCCTGGCTATGGTGGGTTCATCCACTGGTATTGTTACAGGTGTCAGCGCCGGTGCGGTTAATATTTTTTATGCTGATGGGATAACCGGTTGCAGGGCTACCAAAGCCATTGTAGTAAACGCCTTGCCTGCTGCAATAGGCGGACCTACAGATGTTTGTGCAGGCCTGATCATTACATTGACTGAGACATCGCCAGGCGGATCATTTACAGGTGGCGCACCCAATGCTTCCGTTACAGCCCCCGGCGTTGTTACCGGTATTACCGCCGGATCAGCAACCATCACTTATACGATAGCGGCTACCGGCTGCCTTATAACAGATAATATCTATGTTGATCCGTCTCCGTCTCCAATTGCAGGAACATTACTGGTTTGTGCAAATGCAACTACAATGCTGACTGATCCGGATGCAGGCGGTCACTGGACGAGTGCGGCTACCGGAACTGCAACTGTTGGTTCATCCACGGGAATAGTAACAGGTGTGGCAGCAGGAACCACCAACATCAGCTATACTATGCCTGCGGGTTGCAGTGCGGTGGCCATAGTTACTGTTAATCCTGCTCCATCTGGGATAGTGACTGCTTCTGGTCCTACCACATTTTGTGCCGGAAGCAATGTAGTATTGACAGGCGCTGCAGGTGCAGGTTATACCTATCAATGGTCTGCGGGCGGGACGCCTTTAGCAGGTGCAACAAATATGACTTATACTGCTATCAGCAGCGGTTCATATACGGTAGATGTAACCAATACTTTTGGTTGTGTAACAACTTCTGCAGCGACTATCGTTACTGCGGGATTCAGCGCTGTTGCTGATCATTCCACACCTTTGAATTTCTGCATTGGCGATCATGTAATACTTTCAGCAAATACAGGATCAGCGGTGGGTTCCTTTACGTACCAATGGCAACTGAATGGGGTAAACATACCATTCGCAACAAGTATAAACTATTCAGCTACCGCAAACGGCGTTTATACCTGCATTGTTAATATTACCGGAGTTTCAGGCAGTTGCTCGACAACGACTCCAGCTGTGACAGTTATCGTAAATCCATTGCCAACACCATCAATAAACTTTACGGGTACAACATTATATACCGGTGTTTATTCCGGTTACCTATGGTATCTGAATGGTGTTGGTGTAACCGGAGCTAATTCCCAGCTATATGTACCGGTTGCAAACGGAATTTACAGGGTAAGAGTGACTGATGGTATCGGCTGCGGCGGATTTTCAAGTTATTTCAATGTTTCAGGGGTAGGCGTTCCGCAAATAAATACCACTTCCATTGAAATTTACCCTAACCCGGCAACCGACATCGTAAATATTGTATCTCCAAACAAAGTGCGTACAATAATAAGCAATGTGGAAGGTCAGAAATTACTGGAGGAAACTAATGCAGGCCAAATTAATATCAGCAGCCTGGCAACAGGTTTATATATAATAAAGATTTACGATGAAAACGGACAAATGCTGGTGGTACAAAAATTGATAAAACAATAGTGAATTAAAAAATACTGACTTAACAGATCAGGCAATAGAATATGATAAATATGAGAAAAGGTATTCTGCTATTAATGGCAATCCTTGTAAGCGTTTATTCAAGGTCGCAGACACTTACTGTTTTGAATAAATCGGGTTCCATAGTGTTTTTGACGGTATCCGGATCATCCGCGAACAAATGCGACCATAAATATTCATCAGTGCCAATTCAAGCAGCGCCTGGGTCAACAAAAATATTCAAAACATATTCAGAAATAACATGGTCGGGCAAGAAACCAGGAAACTCATTTGAGTATTCCTGTTTAAGCGGAATGATCACAGATCCTTCCGGGGCATGTGTAAGCAACACATCAAATAATATTGGAACCGATAAATGCAGGATGAAAAAAATTGCAACGATTGATTTGAGTAAATGCACAGGTATTCCGGGTGGACTTACTGTTACATGGAGTTCAAAAGGAAATGATGTAACAGTAACCATTGAAAGTAATATAGTTAGTAATCAGTAAGGGAATTAATATAAAATTCAAATCAGGTACCCACAAGAATAAAACTACTTTTTATGAAACCAGGTTATCCTTTTTTATTTTCAGGAAAAAATAAAAATGCTTTCGTAGCCCTCGCATTATTTTTAGTCATTTCCTTGGTACCATCCGGTTCTTTTGCCCAGATAAACATAGGCCTTACAGCAACAGCTACGCAATCAGGTGGAGGGGTAACTATTTATTCGCCTGCTAATTATAATGATAATGTAATTGTTGCTTTTGGCGGGTGCAGCGGATATGGCACCTGCCCAACTCCCTGGGGCTGGGTATCTGACGGTGGATACATAGATTATACCTGGTCATCTGCCCAAACTTTCAATAAAGTGGTTTGGTATCATGCCGACAGGCCAATGACCTCCTGTACATTGCAATACTGGAACGGGTCAGCTTTTGTAAATTTTGCAACTTATACTACTGCCATATGTAATGCTGATTCGATTACATTCACGCCGGTTACAACCACTATATTACGCTTCTTTAATTGCACAGCGCCGCTCATAAATCCCAATTTCAGGGAAATACAGGTATGGCAATCAGGCGGGCCGGCACCCACAATTGCCGGGGCCACTCATTACTGTACCGGAGACGTGGTGACGCTTACCGCAAGTTCTGTTTCACCCAGCCCCGCCTTTACCTGGACAGGGCCAGGTGCATTTACTGCCACAACTGCCACTATTACTTTTACTGCCTCACCTGCTACAGCAGGCGTTTATAGCTGCACGGTTACATCAGGTGGTTATACATCGGCGCCAAGGCTGGATACTATTGTAGTTGTACCACCGCCTGCTATTACACCCGGAGTAATTGCAAGCGTATGCCAGGGTTCAACTTTTGCCAGCCTGCCATATACTGCGCCGGTTAGTACGCCTACCAATTATAGTATTGTTTACAGCCCGGCTGCGATTGCAGCAGGTTTCGTAAATGTTACCAGCGCAGCATTAGCCGGATCACCCATTATTTTAATAGTACCTCCGGGAGCTGCCGGTGCCACCTATACAGGTACGCTTACAGTAAATAATGGTATTTGCACTGGTCCAGGTTCACCGATCAGTCTGACAATTAATCCGCGTCCATCACCTATTGCAGGTGTTACAAGTATTTGCACAGGTACCAACTCTGCACTAACCGACGCAACCGGCGGAGGCACATGGAGCAGCAGCAACCCTGCTGTGGCCACCATAGGTTCCGCAAGCGGTATTGTCACCGGAGTGACTGTTGGGTCTACGATAATTACCTACACTAATACATCAACGGGCTGCTTTAATACTACAACAGTAAATGTATTGGGTATTTCAGGACCTGACCATGTATGCTCCGGGAATACGATCACTTTGACGGCAACCACCACCGGCGGGTTGTGGTCCAGCAGCGATACTGTGATCGCAACCGTTGGCGCTGTTTCCGGTACTGTAACCGGCATGGCTATGGGCATTGTACATATTACCTATACAATAGGTTCGGGCTGCACAGCGAGCTGGGCAGTTACGGTAAATCCCCATGCACCAATAGTGGGCAGGGATAGTGTATGTGTAGGGTCGGACAGATGGCTTACAAATATTGTTGGCGGAGGATTATGGTCAAGCACGGTATCCTCAGTGGCTACTATTTTACCCGATTCAGGTAAAGTAACTGGTGTGCTTGCCGGCATCACTACCATCAGTTACCTTCTGCCAACCGGCTGCTGGAGTACTGCTCCATTTACTGTTATTGCCTATCCAACCGCCATTACCGGAATAATGATGGTATGCCCCGGAACAACAACCACTCTTTCAGATGGTGTTGGTGGGGGAACATGGACCAGCGGGAATCCGGGGGTGGCGACTATTGATCTGTACACAGGTGTGTTAACCGGCATTATTGCGGATACTGCAGATATGATTTATACCATTGAACCGGGATGCCCTGTAACCACAAGGGTAACGGTGAATCCTTTACCTCAGCCGATCTCAGGAATATCTGTTATGTGCCCCAATACAATAGATACTATGCATGATGCTTCACCGGGCGGGTTATGGAGCAGCGGATCGTTGCCTGTGATGACGATAATAGATACCAATGGCATAGTAACAGCCATATCGCAAGGACTTACTACGATAAAGTATATGTTACCTACAGGTTGTTTCCAGTCCAGGGTAGTATCCGTGGATCCGTTGCCGGCGCCGGTTATTTTTTACAATTACCTGTTGAATACATTTTTTGCAACACCGGGTTATGCTACCTACCAATGGTATGATAGCCTGCAAGGCAAGATACCCGGAGCTACATCCCCATCCCTTGCTGCTTCTAATACCGAGTATTACTGGGTTGTAGTTACAGACAGCAACGGGTGCAAGGGGACATCTGCATATTACCATTTTAATCTCAACCAGGTGGGTGTGAAACCATTAGTGAACAGTAATGACGTTCGGATATATCCAAATCCTGCCGCAGCTACCTTGTTTATCAGCTCGCCTGTAAAAGTTCGTGCTGTGATCAGTAGTATAGATGGCAGAAAGGAAATAGACGAACAAGATGCACAGGAAATTAATATTAGCGGGCTTGCCAACGGAGTATATTTTATTACTGTCTATGGTGAGGATGGTGTAAGAATTACCGTGCAGAAACTTGTTAAGGAATAAAAAAAGAATATAAGTGTGTTTATTAACAGGCAAAATAATTGTTGGTTAATAAATATTGTTAAATAAATTAATATTTTAATTTTAATTTTTGCATATAAAAAAATATGTAGTAAATTTAGTGGAGAAATTACCGCCTGCTATTCGTTATTGGTTTTAAAAAATTTAAGATGAAAGAAATGTACAAATTCCTTAAACTGCTAATTGTCCTGGTATCAGGGCCCTGTCTTGGCTTACATGCACAGTCATCCACAACATTTAATTATACCGGGGCTGTACAGACATGGACAGTACCACCAGGTGTTACCAGTATTGTTGTGAATGCGGTTGGCGCCTCAGGAGGACTCAATGCCCAGACACACCCCGGTTGTACTTCTACATGCGGAAATATGGCAGACAGCCCGGGTAATGGCGGCTGTGTGATTTGTACACTTACAGTGACTCCCGGAATTGTTTTAGACATTTACGTAGGCGGGCGCGGAGCTGACGGCATTACGACCGCTGCCGGTTTAGGTGGATTTAATGGCGGTGGTGATGGAGGGCTTGGTTATACACCATATGCCGGCGGTGGCGGTGGTGGAGCATCTGATGTTCGTGTTCCACCTTATGGTCTGGCGAATCGTAAAGTTGTAGCTGGCGGTGGTGGTGGTGCAGGTGGAAACTGGTTTTTACCTCCTGTAAATTATGATAAAGGTGGAAATGGCGGTGGAACAACAGGCCAGGCAGGAACTGACGGAGGTACGCTTGGCGGCCCCGGCTCTGGTGGTGGCGGAACTCCGGTAAGCGGCGGTATTTTTGGCACATACTCCGGATGGGGTTCCGGTACATCAGGTGGTCCGGGTGTAGGCGGCTTCGCAGGTGTTCCATCTGGTGGCGGCGGCGGTGGTGGCGGTTACTACGGTGGCGGCGGCGCAAGCTGGGCCGGCGGTGGCGGCGGTTCATCATGGACCGACCCTGTTCTTGCAACAGCCGTTGTTCACACGCAAGGCTGTAATCATGGACCTAACGGATGGGTAACTATCTCGGTAGCATGTACGCCCCCAATTCCGGGAACTATTTTAGGACCTTCTGTAATATGCCAGGGCGATACCGGTATTTATACCGATCCGACAGGCACTGCAGGTGGCGTATGGAGCAGCAGCAATCCGGGTGTTGCAACAATCGGATCCACAACAGGACATATGACAGCAGTGTCAGGAGGCGTTACAACGATAAGCTATAGTATTATTTTAAGTTGCGGAACAGCTCTGGCAACAACTACATTAACAGTTAATCCATTGCCGGCACCGATAGGAGGTATTACCAATATTTGCACAGGCAGTACATCACCTCTTACTGATGCAACTCCAGGTGGCGTATGGAGCAGCGGCAACACTGCTGTGGCTCCCATAGGGTCAGCAAGCGGAATTGTTTCCGGCCTGACTGTCGGGTTAACTACTGTTACTTATACGCTTTCTGCAACAGGTTGTTATGTCACCACTTCTCTAAATGTGGTAGGTATATCAGGTCCAACCCATGTGTGTAAAGGCAGTAGTGTAACACTCACTGCCACCTCAACAGGCGGTATATGGAGTAGCAGCGATCCTACCGTTGGTTCAATAGATCCAACTGCCGGTGTTGTTGCCGGTATTGCCATGGGTACCATTACCATTTCCTATACACTCGGTTCAGGATGCACTGCCTTGTGGGCATTCACAGTGAATCCCTGGGCGCCGATTATGGGCCGGGATAGTGTTTGCGAAGGCTCATTTGGTTACCTTACAAATATTGTTGGCGGGGGCGCATGGACAAGCAGTGTTACCGGAGTAGCCACAGTACTTCCTGATTCAGGTAAAGTATATGGAATTCTTGCCGGCATAACAACTATCAGCTACTTGCTTCCTACCGGTTGCCTGAGCACCCGGCCTTTCACGGTAATCGCGTATCCAACTGCAATTACCGGTTCGCTCCAGGTATGTCCAGATGGCACAACTACACTTTCCGGTACACCGGGTGGAGGCACATGGAGCAGCGGTAATACATCTGTTGCAACAATTGATGCCTATACCGGCGTACTAACCGGAATATTTGCAGATACCGTGGATATCACCTATTCAATACTGCCTGGTTGTCCTATTTATACCAAAGTAATTGTGAATCCGAATCCTGCACCGATTACAGGACCTGATGTAATGTGTCCGGGTATTAAAGACACCATGTTTGATGCTACAGCAGGTGGCTTATGGAGCAGCAGCGTCACACCTGTATTGACCATCGTGGATACCAATGGTATTGTTACATCAATATCCGGAGGACTGACTGTGATAAAATACCAGTTGCCAACCAGTTGCTATACAACTAAAACAGTATCTGTTGATCCGATACCGGTGCCGGATATATTTTATAACTACCTGTTGTATACATTCTTCGCATCACCGGGATTTGCTACCTACCAATGGTATGACAGTATACAAGGTAAGATACCGGGAGCTACATCACCAACACTTGCCGCAATAAATAATGAGTATTATTGGGTAGTAGTTACAGACAGTAACGGCTGTATAGGAACATCAGCATACTATCATTTTAATCTTAGCAAGGTGGGTGTAAATAATTATCTTAACAGTAATAATGTAAGGATATTCCCTAACCCGGCAAATGCTGCTTTATTTATTGAAGCGCCGTTTAAGGTTCGCGCAATAATAAGCAGTGCAGTGGGCAGAAAAGAGCTAGATGCAGCCGATGCGCGGGAAATAGATATCAGCAAGCTGGCAAACGGGATTTATTTTGTTACTGTTTATGATGAAAATGGCGTCAGGATTACTGTGCAAAAAATAGTAAAGGAATAATTTCTTAAAATAATTTTTATTTTTGGAGCCCCTGGAAACCGGGGCTCTTTTTTTGAAGGCTTGCGACAGGAAAAGTATATTTATGCCACATGGCGAAGAAAACAAACAAACAATTAAATACCGGTAATCAGCCGGTGGGAAAACAACCCCCGCCTGTAAAACCGGTACAAAAGGTGAATCAATTTAAATCAACACAGCCTGCAGAAGGAAACTTTCTTGTGCGGTATTCAAATGTGATTATACCTCTGGCAATTGCAATTATTACCTGGTTGTTTTTGAAGACGTGCCTGGATAACCAGTATACAAACTGGGATGACCCGGGTTATATCCGCGACAATGGATACATTAAGGATTTGTCCGGGCCCGGCTTATCAAATATTTTCAGTGCGCCCATTATGGGAAACTATCATCCTTTAACGGTACTTAGTTATGCCATTGAATATAGTTTTGTGCGCCTTGACCCGTGGCTGTACCACCTTGACAGTTTGCTGTTTCATATTATAGTTACTGTTTTGGTTTACTGGTTTGTAAAATTTCTTACCGGGCGGCAGGTAGCAGCGGGTATTGTGGCATTGCTCTTTGGTTTGCATCCCATGCATGTAGAATCAGTGGCATGGCTGTCGGGACGCAAAGATGTGGTTTATGGGATGTTCTATATGGCTGCATGTATTGCCTATATATATTTTGTAAGGGCTGACGGAGCGAAAAAATGGAAATTTTATGGTGCAGTAGTACTCTTGTTCATTTGTTCTTTATTAGGCAAACCGGTTGCAGTGGTGCTGCCCGTTACCTTGCTGCTGATAGATTATTTTGAAAAAAGGGCATTGAATTTAAGATTGCTGATCGAAAAAACACCTCTTTTTCTTATTTCAATCGGGTTTGGTATCAAGTCGGTTTTAGACCAGCAAAAGTTTGGCGGACTTAACACACAAGATGTGTCTTATACTTTTGCCGAAAGGTTCGCACTGGGCGGCTATGCCTTTATTACCTATTTGTGGAAGGCGGTGGTTCCTGTAAGTCTGTGCAATTTTTATCCCTACCCCGAAAAGGTACATGATTCCATGCCTTTTGAGTACTATATATATCCATTGGGAGTTATTGCTATTCTTGCCGGGTTATGGTCCTTTGCCCGTAAAAACAGGGTGGTGATGTTCGGCTCACTTTTCTTTATCGTTAATATCGCGCTGCTGCTGCAATTTATTCCGGTGGGGGGCGCTATAGTCGCCGACAGGTATACCTATATTCCATACCTGGGCCTGTTCTTTATACTGGGTTGGGTTGTGTCGGAATTCTTTCAGCCTGGGGCTAAAAGGCAAACAGGTTTAGTAATGCTCAGTATTGTTTTGGGCTATTCCCTGGTACTTGGGTACATGGCCAATGAACGATGCAAGGTTTGGTATGACACTACCAGCCTGTGGCGGGATGAAATAGAAAAGGAGCCACGCCGCGCACCAAATGCATGGAACAATCTTGGGTTTAATTATTTCAATAAATTCAACGATGCGGTAAACCCTGCAGATAAAAAGAGATATTACGACTCGGCATACTTTTTACTTAACAAGGCAATTGAACTGCAGCCAAACTTCGTTAATCCTTTTATCTCCATAGGCGAACTGCAAAGAAGTGTGGGCAACTTTCCTGATGCCAAGGCGAATTATTACCATGCTATTAGTATAAAGGGTGCGCCAAACGAAGTTGCAAACGCCTACCTGGGCCTTGCAATTATTTATGCGATCAGTCATAATTTTGATTCATCCGGTTTTTGTTTCAGAACCGCAATAACCCTGAAGCCATATTTCCCTGAAGCCCACAGCAATTTTGGCAATTTTTACGACATGGTGAAGCAGTACGATTCCGCGCTTGTGCAGTATGGTATTGCTGTTGACCAGAACCCTGATATGTATGCCCCTCATCTGAACAGGGCAAGGTTACTGCAGCGCCTGAAACGCTATCCCGAAGCTTTGAAGGATTTTCAGATGGCAGTTGACTTAAGCCCTGATAACGGAGAGGTGTATTATTCACGCGCACTGTGCCACGGCCAGATGGGCAATAATAAACTTGCCCTTGCGGATATGGAAAAAGCGAAGGCGCTGGGTTTTAAAGTGAATGAGCAGGTATTGCAGGAGTTGAGGGGCAAGTAAGGGTTACTTGTAAACCGTAATAAACAAAGCCCGGCATTTTTTTACATCATCATTGATGGTGATGCCTACAACGCCTACACATGAACGCTTAAATGTAATGGTCCCTTCGAGCTGGGCTACAATGGGGTTGCCGGCTTTGGGTTCCTGTTTTGTCAACTCAATCGCACCTGCCTCGTTATCGCCATCAAAGACTTTTTCGGTAGCGGAAAATGCTGACTTGTCCGTTGGTTTTTCACGGCTGTCAAGTGTATACATTCTTATATGATACACTCCCGCATCGGCATTAAAATTGAAGAAGTAATTGCCGCAATCGGAGTTGAAGGTTTTTATAATTTCCGATCCGCTTTTTTTAAGTTGGTTAGCTTCAGTTTCGCAGGCTTCATTAAAGGCCGCGACCGGGTCGGGCTGATTGCCGATCTGGATGGATACACGGATAAGGGAAGTATCCTTTGCATTGATACCATCCTTCGTATGAGCTGTGGTTATCTTAACTGGTGTGCCTTCCACACCGCGAATCAAAGCCACTACGTCCTCTATGGTCTTGTTTTTGCATGGCACGTCGTTCACCTTAATGATATAGTCGGTGGCATTCAATGCCGCATATGCAGGAGACCGAGGTACAAGGCTGAATATACGCGGCATGGTGTAACCACCGGTTGTATCAAGGATAAGTTGTGCGCCTATGCCGGCGATGACCTGGGCATTAGCAATATTATTGCAACCAATGAAAAATAAAAGGAAGAAAATAATTTTTTTCACTTGAAAGTAATGTCTTTTAAATGGAAGCGTGGAACTCCCGGCATCAGCAGAATATTGTTCATCGCCAGGATTTTCATATGCTTTTGTGCTCCCGATAGCTATCGGGACTTCTTTGAATGGTCGTTTCATCTGAAAGTAATTTATTGTCGTGTTTTCTCGTTTTTTCTGACCTAACTTATTGATAATCAGTAGTGGCATTGTCGTATATTATACCCCCTGCCCCTCCCGCTGAAAAAGCGGGACCTTGTTCCAGGGAGTACTTTGGAATTTATATCTCATCTGAGTCTCATGAACAAGCAAACATTGTCGCCTTTTCTCGTTTTTCTGCTGTAACATATTGATAATCAGTAGTGGCATTGTCGTATATTGTCGTACTGTTGTCGTATTCCTTTTTTTGACCAGGTTTGCAGTGTTTGCGTGGGATAGATGTGCCACACCTCAGAGGTGTGGCACATCTGCAGACCAGCCGAAATATCAAATTAGGTGATTTATAATTCATAACTGATGTTATTTTGTAAAATTTTCCGGTATAAAAATAGTTTGCAGGTTCAGTTGCTTTTCACCTGCCTGCCGGTAGGCAGGTTGATTTTCAATCAGTTGTATCTCAGGCAATTTCCGGTTTCTTTCCGGTTCCTTCCGGGAGCGGAAGTGCGACCGGAAGTTTAGTTATATATACCATAATTAAAAAAATTGACTTCGCAGGAGAATAAATCTTCAAGGCCACCCTTTATGCATTATGCTTTTTTGGCCGTGAGGTTTGCAAATGTAAGACACAAATTTTAAATTACCAAATATAATATCTATGATAGTACAGTTTTTGGGCTATGATAGAAAGTTTATTTGGTGGTAAGTAGTTGAGGAGTATTTATTTAAGTATTATAAAGTGCTAGGAAAGCGGAAGTGTTGGGGAGGGAGGGCTGAGCAGGAGATAGCACTTAACGAAACACCCGTCTGACACCTGCCAACGCATGAAGGGCTATGCACAATGTGTGCTGACGGGGTTTCTACCGGATTCAGCTGCAGTTCCATAACCTGCCTGCCGGTAGGCAAGTTGCCGCCGAGTCCATCAAGCATGCCTTCTATTTCTATGGCAGTTGAATAAGATGAGACATCGGCGGGGACATATTATATATCAACTTGAGCGCTTGAAAAATAAAAGGAACCCCGGCTGGGACGGAAAAAGCGGAAGTGTTGTGGAGGGGGCTGAGAAGGAGATAGCACTTAACGTGACATGTTT
>CAIMDZ010000149.1 GCA_903839875.1 uncultured Bacteroidota bacterium | reverse complement strand
GAAAACAGACTGTGATAGAGCATACAACATACGACATCATGTTAAATATATTACATTTTATTTTAGCTTTATAAATATATTATTATTTGTAAGAACAATTTTAAATATATAAATATATGAATAGGGTATAGATCTTTGCCTCAAAAGGATCGGGACAGGTAGTTCCTCAAGCTAATAAAACACCTGCTTTTCGTCAAAAAAATAAAAGCATAAAAATAAACCAATAAATTATTACCTTTATCCATTACATTAAACTCAATTCTTATGGGAAATTGTACAACAACTTTTTTGCCGGCATCTAAATTGTTTTCTCCCTATAAAACAGGGATAGCCGGGTTGCTTTTTCTGCTTGTCTGCTTTGCAGGTAAAACAAGTTTTGGTCAAACAACAACGCTTGCGGGTGTTGCAGTACCTGTATCCAGCATTAGCCCGCTGTTGTCATATACCAGCGCACCGTCAGTAAGTTTCCCGGTTTATAATTTCTCGTTGGTACAGACAGGCGCTGCATCGAATTTGAGTACCGTTACTTTTACCACTACCGGTACTTATTCTGCTACCACCGACATTACCTCGTTTACACTGTACGTAAATACTATTGCAAATTCGCTCGTTGGCTCCACCGCTGTAACGTCCGGCACCCTTACAGCCGCAGGTGTGGGCACTCAGACGATGACGCTAAGTACTCCATATACACTGGCTGCATCGGGCGTGAACGCCTACTATTTCTTTATTGTACCGACTATCGGATCGGGCGCAGTTACCGGTCACACGTTTGCTATCAGCTCGTTTAGTGTTACTATGTCTGCTGGTACGGTGTCCGGCTCGGCACCTGTGACCGGCACCCAAACAATTGTTAATCCTACTATTACCGCAAGCTCCGGTGGCAGCAGGTGCGGCACTGGCTCTGTAACATTGAATGCAACGCCGTCTGCCGGGGGGACCATCAACTGGTATAGCGCTTCAAGCGGCGGTACAAGTTTGGGTACCGGAACTACTTTTGTAACGCCTTCTATCAGCTCTAATACTACCTACTATGCCGAAGTATCGCAGCCTGCTACAATCCAAACTGGTACATTGTCTGATAATACTGTTGCTTTGCTTGGCGCCTATATCTATGACCAGCGTTCCGACCTGCATTGGATATCTACCACCAACCCGATTACTATTAATTCTGTTGATGTTTATGCTTATACCGCCGGCAATATAATATTAGTGCTTGCTGATAACAGCGGTACAATACTTCAAACTGCAGCTACCTACTATGCTGCGGCAGGTTCCGCCACAGTACCGGTAACTGTACCGTTGAATTTTAGCGTTGCGGGCGGTGTTAGCAACTACCGCGTTGGCGGAACCGGTGTTCAACTGCCAGCTACAGATGCCCAGATATACCGTGGTGCGATAACGGTTTATGGTCCTTACCCGGCAACCGGAGGCGGCTATAGCCAATCAGGTGATGCGGCTGTTGGTCAGGCCTATACCGGTCTGGGGCAACGCTGTTATTTTTACAACTGGAACATAACTACGCAGGCCATCAAGTCTACACGTACTACAGTAATAGCGACGGTAAATCCCATTCCGACAGCTATTACAGGTACTGTCACCGTTTGTGCAGGAGCTGCAACCACAACATTGAACTCTACTCCCGCAGGTGGTACCTGGTCGAGCGGCAGCCCTGCTATTGGTTCCATAGGTTCATCAACGGGCGTTGTTACCGGTCTGACACCAGGCACAACTACCGTAACTTATAACCTGAATAATGGTTGTGCGACAGTTAATACCGTTGTAACAGTTAACCCACTGCCTGTGGCGGGTAGTATAACAGGCACGGCATCAGTTTGTCCTGCTGCCACAACCGGACTTAGTGATGGTGCAGGTGGCGGTGTATGGACGTCGGTAACGCCGGCAAACGCAACCATTAATTCAACAACAGGCATTGTTACCGGAGTAGCCGCGGGCACTACCACTATATCTTATACAGTCACAAACGGTTGCGGCAGTGTAGCTGCAACAACTGTGGTAACAATAAATCCACTGCCTAATGCAGGAAGTATTAGCGGTACGGCAATAGTTTGCCCCGCCGCCACTACTTCATTGAGCGATGTTGCTCCGGGTGGGGTTTGGACTTCACTTTCGCCTGGAAACGCTACTATTAATTCAACCTCCGGTCTTGTTACAGGCGTAGCCTTCGGCACTGCCACCATATCTTATACGGTGACCAATATTTGCGGCACAGCAGCCGCAACAACGGTGGTTACTATTAATCCCTTGCCCAATTCAGGTGCAATAACCGGTACTGCATTTCTGTGCCCAGGAGCCACAACGACACTGAGTGATGCAGTGCCCGGAGGGACATGGAGTTCTGTATCACCTGTAATTGCGAGTATCGGTACATCAGGGGTTGTGACCGGATCAAATGCCGGCACCACTACCATATCTTATTCGGTAACCAACAGTTGCGGTACAGCAGCAGCGACAGTTGTGGTAACGGTAAATCCGCTGCCAAACGCAGGCGCCATAAGCGGTACGGCAACTGTTTGCCCCGGCGCCACTACCACCCTGAGCGACGGCTCAGCCGGCGGGGTTTGGACTTCTGTAATACCAGCAAGGGCTACGGTCAATTCAACGTCAGGGGTTGTAACAGGAGTTGGGGCCGGCACTACCACGATATCTTATACGGTAACCAACAGTTGCGGTACAGCGGGAACAAGTACTATAGTTACCGTCAACCCGCTGCCAACTGCAGGATCAATAAGCGGAACGTTAACTGTTTGCCCCGGCGCTACCACAACGCTTGGTCATAGCGGAGGCGCGATGCCTGGAGGAACCTGGACATCAGATGCTCCATCAAAGGCGTCTATTGATTTATTTACCGGTGTTGTAACGGGAGTAGCCGCCGGCACAGCACACATAACTTATTCAATAACCAATGTGTGCGGTACTGCCACATCAACAGCAGTGGTTACAGTAAATCCGTTGCCTGACGCCGGCACAATTACCGGTGTACCGGAAGTTTGCCCTGCCGCTACAACACTGCTGGCTGATGTTTCGCCGGGAGGAGTATGGACTTCAGTGACCCCGTCGAAAGCGACGATAGGTTCATTGTCGGGCAACGTAACAGGAGTAGCCGCCGGCACTACTACTATATCTTATTCAGTAACCAACAGTTGCGGTACGGCAGTAACTACAGCGGTTGTGACTGTTGATCCGCTACCAAGTGTCAATACGATTACCGGTTCGGCAACGGTATGTCCGACAGCAACCACAACACTGAGCGATGCGACAGCCGGCGGAAACTGGACCTCTGTATCACCTTCCACCGCTCTGATAGATATAGCAACAGGAGTTGTAACCGGTGTAGCAGCCGGCACTACCATCATATCTTATGCAGTGACCAATAGCTGCGGCATGGTGGCGGCGACTAAGCTGCTTACTGTTAATCCGCTTCCCAATGCCGGCGTCATCAGCGGCCTGGCAGTGGTTTGCCCAACTACCATTACCACCCTGTCCGATGTTGCAGGTGGCGGTGTATGGACTTCCGCCGCGCCGGGTACAGCAATCATTGGTACGGCCTCAGGCATGGTATCCGGTGTCGCTGTTGGAACAGCAATTATATCTTATACTGTTATCAATAGCTGCGGCACAGCGGTTGCAACAAAGCTGGTAACCGTGAATCCATTACCAAACGCAGGCACTATTACCGGTGCATCAACAGTGTGCCTGGGCGCTACTACTCACCTAAGCGATGTGGCAGCCGGCGGGATATGGACATCCAACGCGCCTGCAACGGCCAGTATCGGTTCATTGTCAGGTATTGTAACCGGTGTTGCAACGGGTATTACGACACTATCCTATTCAGTAACCAGCAGTTGTGCTACGGCTGTTGCAATCGCGACAATAACTGTTAATCCGCTACCGGTAGTTCCGGCAGCAATTACCGGCATGCCGGGTATTTGTACCGGCGCTGCTACTGCTTTAAGTGATATTACACCGGGCGGAATATGGGGCAGTAGTTCGCTAATTAATGCTATTGTCAGCTCATCAGGTGTGGTAACCGGAATAGCAGCCGGTTCTGCAACTATATCCTACATTATTTCCAATAGCTGCGGAACTAACTATAGTACTTTCAATATTACCGTAAATCCCCTGCCGGTGGCAGGAACAATTACAGGTGCATCAACTGTATGTGCAGGCGCCGCTATTACCATGAGTGATGCTGTGCCAGGAGGTAGTTGGAGCAGTGTTTCAACCGGAGTCGCAACAATTGATATTTCGGGAGTTGTAAACGGGGTTGCTTCCGGAACTGATCTTATACATTATTCAGTTACAAATGTCTGTGGCACCGCTACAACTTCGAAGATAATAACTGTAAATCCATTACCGGATGCAGGAAGTATTTCGGGTGCTTCAAGTTTGTGTCCGGGCACTGTGATTACATTAACTGATCTGACAACAGGAGGAATCTGGAGCACCGGTGCACCGGGTATTGCAACCGTTGGGTCCGCCGGTCTGGTAACAGGAATTTCTGCGGGTACAGCTACAATCAGTTACTCAGTTACCAATATGTGCGGAACCGCAGCAGCAACAAAAAATATTACAACCATTCCATTACCCGATGCAGGTACTATCGCAGGGTCTCCCATTGTATGCCTTGGTGCAACGATTTCTTTAACTGATGCTTCTCCCGGAGGCGTTTGGCTCAGTACGAATAGTACGGCTACCATAGCAGGCGGAGCTGTAACCGGAGTAACCGTGGGGGTTGATACCATCATTTACATTGTAACGAACAGTTGTGGTATAGCTTCAACTACAAAACCCATAGCCATTCTGGCATTACCTTATGCCGGCGCTATATCAGGCCCGACAACCGTTTGTACAGGTCACAACATAACCTTAACAGCAAGCGGAACAGGAGGCGGCACATGGACTGCCAGCAATGCTAATGCAAGTGTATCAGGCGGATTGGTGACCGGGCATTCCGCAGGTTATGATATGATCAGTTACACAGTTACTAATTCGTGCGGCACTGATATAGCAACCTATACCGTTGCAGTTGGCAACGTAAATGCAGGGGTAATTACAGGATCTGGCAGCATATGTGTGAATGACAGTATACAACTAACTGATACAATTACAGGGGGAACCTGGACACGGACAAATACCACGGCATTTGTTTCGGATAGCGGTAAGGTGTTTGGTGTATCACCGGGTGTTGATACTATAGTTTACATAGTTACCGGCGCCTGCGGTTCAACCGCTATGGCTTTGGCTACTGTAACTGTAAATCCGCTGGCAATTGCAGATCCTGTGACCGGGCCGGGTGTTGTTTGCCAGGGGGCGCACATTACGCTGAATGATGCTGCTGCCGGAGGTTCGTGGTTCAGCAGTAATACAGCAGGGGCAACAATAGATGCCGCAGGTTATGTTACTGCAATATTACCCGGAACAGTAACAATCAGCTATGTTGTAACTAACAGCTGCGGCACTGATACTGCCAGAAGTTCTATACAAATTGATCCGCTTCATCCCCCGGTTACAGGTGATACTACAGTATGCCCCGGCGCTATTATTGTGCTGTCGGCGAATGTGAGCGGTGGTTCGTGGACAAGCGCCAACTCGTTTATAGCTACTGTAACAAACGGAACTGTTACAGGGGTTAACACGGGCTCTACCATTATCAGCTACTCAGTCACTAACGCCTGTGGCATTGTATACGGTACCCGTACAGTAATTGTTCTTCCGCACAGTCAATGCAATACAGGTGTGGGGTCGGTTACCAATGGCAGTAATGAGCGCATGGAATTGTTCCCCAATCCTACAAGCGGCGAGTTTACCATAATGGGCTCACTTGGTACTACAACGGATGAAACGGTATCGCTGGAAATGAGAGATATGGCAGGCCAGGTGGTATACAGGAAGCAATTCAATGCACAAAATGGGATTATTAATGAACAACTGATACTGGGAAATACTTTGGCCAACGGCATGTATTTGCTGAACCTTGCTGCAGGTGGACAGAATACAGTGTTCCATATTGTAGTGAAGAGATAACAATAGTTAATTGAACAATAGTGAACCGCCTCAGATTTTGGGGCGGTTTTTAATTTTGTATCATGCGATTTTCTCCATACTCCTGAGTTCTCAATTTGGTATGATAATATGACCATCGGGAGAGATTATCGGGAAAGGGAAGCGGAAGACAAAAAGGTGGTTAGCTTCTTAGGTAAAAAAACAATTATTAATGATTCTATTATTGCTGCTTATCAGCTAACCGTTCCTTTGCATACCGGACAAAGTGATTTGTTGAATACCACCTGTCTTTTTCAGACTGGGCGATAACCGTTCTTAAATAGTTTGCGGTATAAAGTTTTTCAGCAATTGCAAACAATTCCGGGAAACACTCCCTGTCTTTCTCATCACTTTCTCTATACAACCAGCTATCGTCCGTCTTTCGCAGGAGGATGGACATGAACCCGGTTTTGTCAGCCTGGAATATGGGTTCGAAATATTTTAGAATAGTGGCGTACGGAGTATATGAGTCAATGTACCCGATCATCTTCTTATAGCTTTGTTCATAGTCCATTAGGCTAAAAATAAATTCATTTGCCTGGGAGTTCCTGTTGCGTCTTGCATTACTGGCACGTGATATTATTTTTGTACGCCATTTTTTTGCTTCTTCATCAGTCAGGCGTTTAATAATGAAGATGTAGTCATCGAAATCGAAGGTATAAGGAAAGAGTTCTGCCGTTATTTTTGCAAGATTCTGCCCGTCATTTAGCGCAGCATATATGGTTTTCAAAAGTTTCTTATAAGGAACATTGTGTTCCTCATAGTAATTGTTTAGAATTTGCTGAATACAATAATTTTTCGCCTGGTCTAAATAATTGTTTTCAATCAGGAGTTTAATCAGTTTCTTGTTGAATTCATTTTCATAGCGGATGGGCGTGAACAGGTTGTAATACTTAGAGAAAAGGCCGTTTTCCTCTACAAGTCCGAAAATGATTTTGGTGTACTGATTGCCGTTATATATTTCATCAGGATAGCTTTTCTCATACAGGTCTGTGAGCAAATCAATTATTTTATTTTTTCTTTCTTCACTGCTGGTTGCGATAACGTTCTGCAGATGAAGCAAGTAGTGCATCCTGACGGCATTCGTGCCTTTGGGAATATATTGAACAAAGTAACTTACAGCCATATCCCAGGCTTCTTCAATCACGAGGTTATTAATGCTTTCAAGCGACTTTTGTAAGAGGTCATCAACATATTTTGTTACCTTGTTACTGGTGGTGTCTATCTTTGACTGAAACGTCAGGCAGCCTTCGAGTAGTGTATGAAAATTCAGGAAAGTTTTTTCACCGGGCACATTTCCCAGGTATTGCTGCACAACCGGTTCAAGTACCTGTGTCCACAATTCCACAAGTTTTTTCAGTTGGGTAACATCTACATTTTTTTTGTTACTGGCAACAACTTTGATTGCATCGTTCGTCAGTTTTGTCACTTCTTCGGGAGTATATTCCTGCAGCTTGCCTGAGAAGTAATGGATGAATGAAAGTTCAATGTCTTTATTTTTTTGAATCACGCTTTTCACCCATTCTTTAAGTTCGCTAAGCTCTGCATCATTGAGTATTGTTTCCGACTTACTTTCTTTTTTCTTAGCCTTTACTGCTTTTTTTGTTTTCTTTCCATTAGCTAAATTCAGGAGCAGCGCCGCTTTATGCCTGCAAAAAGTACTTCCGTTTTTGCAATCGCATGAATGGGCGGAAATTTCACCGTTAGGTAAGAAGGTTAGTGAAACGTCGCAGCTGTTTTTACCATCGTCAACATAAGCGATAAAATGCCCTTTCTCTGTTTCATCACATTCTCTTACCTTATTCTTTTCTGCCAGCAGTATCAATTCTTTTGGCAAAACGGTTGCGTAGTTTTTAAGCGTTAATTCCATATACTTTTTTCCAGTCTCAAAATCTAAAAATAATAAACAATCAGGTATTTCAGATATTGTTTCTATTGTAATGAAGGGAAATTGTTTGCCGGATTATTTTTTTATTTTAGATATTGTATATCGAATATCAACTATTATCGTAGTACCTTGTGGTAGTATTATTATATCCAGTGCTGACTTAACTGCGTGATGATATGAAAAAGCTACTCAAGTTATTACTCGTTATTTCTTCCCTTTTTTGTGTTGGCGCTTCCGCCCAAACAACCAATCCGCAAACACCGGCAGCAGATTCAGGAGGGCCTGAAATCAATTTCATTACCAAAAGGGTTTATGACTTTGAGCGAATTACAGTCAACTCAAGTGCCACGTATCATTTCCAGTTCCGGAACACAGGCAACCGGCCATTGTTAATTAATGAAATGCATAGCGCACCAAATGAGTTAAGCGGCCCTGCACACCATTTACAGATCACGTGGCCCCCAAAGCCTGTAAAACCAGGTAAAAAAGGAACAATTGTTGTGACGGTAAGAGCCGAGGACGGGGCAGGCTCATTTAGAAATGAGATTTACGTAACATCGAATGCCACTGAAGGTGATTTTCCTTTATTGCTGGTTGCCGGAACAATAGTGCCTTACTCAAACGTACAAGAGGGCCCATATAAGATGGAAACTGCTCTTGGTGCGGCAGTAGGGGCTTTTATGGTTAATAATATTAAAAAATAAGGGTGCTTTTACCTGCCTTTTAGTTAGCCTTGCCATTCTTTAAAATAGCATTAGCATCGGTAAGGAATTTTACATCTTCCTTGCCCGGTTCAGATCCTGAAGGGTAACCAAGTGATCCGAGAGGTGTAATGTTCATTTTATTATTGGCAGTGTCATGTGCCATGAAGAAAATCCAGACGGTGGGATAACCACGAACCTGGAATGCCTGTTGCAAACCGGCGTTTTGCTGCGCTGTTTCAGGAGGTAATTGTTTTTGTCTTGGAAAATCGAGTTCCAGCAGGATCACATTTGCTTTAGCCCATTTGATGAATGATGTTTTACTGAACACATCATTTTGCAATTTACGGCACCAGCCGCACCAATCGCTGCCTGTAAAGAATCCGAAGATAGGCTTGCGGGTTGCAAGGGATCTATCCTGTGCTTTCATCAGGTCAGTAAACCACTCGAGGTTATCATTTGCAGCATTACTCTTTTGTGCAAAAGAGGGTACTTTGCCAAATAGTAAGAAGAGGGATAGAATTAAAAATAATTGCTTCATGGAATAAAGGTAATATTAATTATTGTGTAAATAATCCCGTACCATATAGTATGAATTCGCAGTCAGTACCTTTCCAAAGTTATTCCTGAAAAAACTATGAAATAGTATAGCCTGAAGAACATTCAATTCAGGATAATTATGGCCTTTTATAGCCCAATGGTGCCAATTGTATATAATGAGGATGTTGATAAGGTTTAGGTATCCCGATAACTGTAACCTGTTGGGTCATACGGCTTATCGTCTTTTATTACCAAACCGGGATGAGTGGAATTGTGAGGCCCGGGTGATTCATTGCATATATAGTAGCCCATATTATTAGGGCATATCTGGTAATTCTGTGGGGCAGGTTCAACGTGGTGACGCTTATGTTTTTTGCCGGTAGTCTGACTACCCCTGATTGCTGATATATTTGTTTATTTTAGTTTTTTGTATGCTGGCGCTAAGACTGATAACCAGGATCATCATAAGCGCTATTATTATCTTTGTCATCTTCACTTGCCGGCATTTAGATTGTCATGGGTAAAAAAATGACTGGAGGGCAAAAAAATATATATATCAGGAAATATCCAAAGTCAAGAGATATTCTACAGAGATTATTGAACGTTTGATGTTCGTTCACATCTTCTTTATATCAATCAGAGCTATAAATGTTGTATACCTGCATCTTTTCATTTCTTCACTACCCTCATTGTACTGATTAAAATCAAACCTCATACCAATGTTCGTCAATCAGGCTTCCGAACATTGGATTTATTTTTGTTTTCCGGAGTAAACCGAAAATCCATTAAAGAGTAGGTATCATTAAAAAATTGAGGTTATGAAAAAGGGATTGTTAGTCATCAGCTTTGTTTTTATATCTTTTTGTTTATTTGCGCAGCAAGCTCCCGGTGATAATGCCACCAGCTTACGGGGCAATAATGGCAGCACTTATACATTTACAACCACAGGTACAAATGACGGGAGTGTCTGGGGTGGCGCTGATGGTATCTACACCGATGATTCACGCTTTGGTAAGGCGGCTGTGCATTCCGGGCTGTTGCGTGTCGGTCAAACAGGGAATGTAACAATCACTATACTAAGTGGCCGTGGCGGTTACCAGGGGAATACACAAAATGGTATCACCTCTTCAAATTACGGGGCATGGACCGGCAGTTATCAATTCGGTGCAGGTCAAAATGTTAATCAACCCCAGAATAATAATCCAACCGTTGTTTCAGCCCCGGTCAATATGACCGGATACAGGGGCAATAACGGTTCTAGCTATACATTCAATATAATTGGAACAAATGATGGAAGCGTATGGGGAGGCGCTGATGGTATTTATACGGATGATTCAAAACTTGGAACTGCCGCGGTGCATGCCGGCCTGGTAGGTATTGGACAATCTGCGAATATTAAAGTCACCGTAGTTCAAGGGCAATCCGGTTATAAAGGAAGTAATCAGCATGGTATCAGCAGCAAAGATTACGGGGCATGGAATGGCAGTTACACCTTTGGCATTACCAGCCAAACGAATGCAGCCGGCGTATCGAATGCTCCGGCAAATTTAACTGCCTACAGGGGTAATAATGGAACCCTCTATACTTTCAGGGTAACAGGTACAAATGATGGAAGCGCATGGGGAGGCGCTGACGGTATTTATACAGATGACTCAAAACTGGGAACGGCAGCTGTACATGCCGGTTTAGTACGGCCTGGCGAAACAGCAATCATCAAAGTCAGAATCCTGCAAGGACAGGCAAGTTACAGGGGAAGTAACGGAAATGGTATTACTACCAAAGATTATGGCGCATGGAATGGTAGTTTCAGATTTGAAAGATAAAAGCAATTTATTTATTGTTCAGATCAAACAGTAACAAAAGGAAAGCCTTGCTCAGCAAGGCTTTCCTTTTGTAAGAGAGCAGGAGCAATGACCTGTGATTGTGTCTTTATCTCTTTTCTGTTTTTAGTATGGATCCGGTTTCATTAATTATCCGGATAGAATAAATACCGGGAGATAAATCTGTAAGAGAAAGTGTCGTACCGCTGCCGGAAAGCGTATAGGTACAATTACCCTTGATTCAGACAGGTTCACGCGTTGCGGTTATATACATTTTCACCCACGTCACCTTTACCTCACTTGAATAAATCATCATCGAGCCCGGTGTTTATAGTGTATTTCAGATAAGTAATCTGAATGGTACCTTTTGTTGCCTTTTCTTTTTTGGCTTTCTCAGCAATATCTAACTCATCGTTATAGTCCATAGCCAGACCATTGGGAAGCTTATAGTCTTTTACATCCATGAATATGGTAACCTTGTCCGGCAAGGCATAAGGGATGTAATTACCGAATTCCAGGTCCATAGTTACGGTGCCGTCATTCCGGGTGGTTGACTCAGTGTGCAGGATAAGCAGATTAGCTTCGTCCACCCATAATTTAGTGATTACAATATTGCTTTGATCATCTTCCGGTACTATTTTCAGAATACGCAACTTTTTTCCGGCTTTTTCAGCATACCCCATATCGAGTACAATTACCTTCCCGTCTGGTATAAGGTTGCCAAGGGTAAGATTGGTATTTTTTTTAGGAAAAATAGAAAGCCCGCCATGCCTTTCGAGTCTCATTTTATCGGGGCTTTTAAAATAGAGCGTTCCGCTAAGCTGGGGTACGCGCATATAGGTGACATTTATTTTCATTTTTACATCGGCTGTATAATCCTTTACCAACAGCACCCTGGCGCGCAGCAAGTAAAATAATTCATTCGCATCTCCGGCAAAAACGGGTAATGTTCCAAAACAAAAAAGAAGTACACCCCAAAGTTTTCTCATGACGTAATATCTTTCCGGTTAAAATAAAATATTGTGCATGCAATAAACCCGGTTGTATAACAGACCAGTACCATAGCTGAGCGACCAATAGCGCCCAGCGGCACCGGATCATCGAAAAAGCCTTTCCACCCAATCATGTGAGTGGTGAATAAATAGGGTTTAATATAGTTAAACAAAGGTATCTCCAGGTTCGATAAAATAGCAAGGACTACAACGATACCCATTGTACTGATAATAGGACCTATGCTGTTATCGGCAAATGCGGATAACAGCATAGCCATGGATGCGATTGTGGTCATTGCCAGAACAGCAAATGCAAAAGCGGCCATGTATCGCCACAGCACATCATTTTTGAGTATGATAATAAAAGTTTCGCTTTTCAGGTTTATCATGTCGCCCTTACCGAAAATGAGTATGGAGAGCAATAATGAAACAATCGCCAGCCATATGATCAGTATAACAGTATAAATAAAACTGCTCAAAAACTTAACAAATACCAATTTCGACCTGCTAATTGGTTTGGTCAGTAATAGTCTCAGGGTACCCTGGTTAGCCTCGCCTGCCAGACTATCGCCTGCTACCAGGGCAACCAATAACGGGATATGAACCAATAATGACTGCAGGATGATGTGGGTAACAAAATAACCATTAATAATATTCCCCTGTATTTCGAACTGTTCATTAATACCCTGCATGGCAAAATTCATGAAGGTTTTACCATCTGTAATCATTGCCAGCTGAATCACAAAAGTAATGGCGGCAGCAATCACGAAGCTGATATAAGTCCGGGGCCGTTTGAAAATTTTATATAACTCTATCCTTAGTAACTGTATCATTTGTAAGGGATAAAAAGTAATCTTCCAGTGAATGTTTTGTTCTTATTTCCAGTACATCTATATTTTCCCCAACCAGCCATTTGTTCAGTGCAGGTGTGTTGGCGGGGTTCATCTTAAAAGTAATGATGGTATTTTCTTTAGATTGCAAATATTGCTGCCATTGTGAAGAAGCTAATTTACCGGCAATAGAACTGTCGGCACGAATAATCACTTCTACCAGGTTTTTATCAGGGTTAAGTAATTTATTTACCGGTCCGTCCACTACTTTTTTGCCTTTATGCATGATGAGCATATTGGTGGCAATATGTTCAATTTCATACAGCAGGTGGGATGAGATCAAAATTGTTTTACCATGGTCTTGACTCAGTGATACAATTAATGCCCTCATTTCAGCTATGCCTTGCGGGTCGAGACCATTTGTTGGTTCATCCAGTATCAGCAGTTCCGGTTTGTGCACGAGGGCAATTGCTATACCCAGGCGTTGTTTCATACCTTGCGAATAGGTTTTTACTTTATCTTTTTCACGGCCTTTGAGTCCTACCAGTTCCAGCACTTCATGAAGTCGGGTGGCAGGTATTTTGCCACCACTCAACGCTGCAAATATTTTCAGGTTTTCCCACCCGCTAAGATAGCCATACATATCAGGCCGCTCTATTATTGCGCCTACATTTTTCAGCAAGTCTCTGCGGCTGTTACTGAATTCCGAACCATTGAAAAAAATGTTGCCGCTATCGGGGAAAATCAATCCCAGAAGCATACGCATAGTTGCGCTTTTCCCGGCTCCATTCTGCCCCAATAAGCCATATACCTCGCCATGCCCTATAGCAAAGGAAAGCCTGTCAACTGCCAGGAATCCTTTGAAGGATTTTGAAAGGTTTTTGGTTTCTATTATCGGTTCCAAGAATTGAATTATGATTTAAAGTTAATACACAACTGTTTCCAATCTGATCCTCACTTAGTCTATTCTATTACCCAGGTTCCTGAATTGTTTCATCCATGCCTATTGAATAAACTGAGCAACATTTCCTGGTTGCAAACATATTCATTCCTGATATTCCATACACTGATGTTTATCATTAGACTGGCTATATGCGTGTGATTAAGTTCAATGGTTGGATTGACTATAATCATGCAACCTATTATTTTGGAGAGATAGTTTTGTGATGCTGTGTTTAAGTAACCCTACGAAATTTATTGTACACTTTAGTTTATCTAAACAGAGTAAAACTTATGTACACTTATGCTTATTTAGTTGGCACCTTGTTACCGCTTTCCTTATGGATCGTGTTTTTTGCTAAAAGCAAAGATGTACGCAAAGAAATGCTGGTTATAGGAACAAATGTTGGCTTTATAGCAATTCTTACCGACTTTGCCTGGTTTTTGAAAGACTATTGGTATCCTTTAAAGTATATTTCTGTTATCAATTTTATTTGGCAGGAATTTTTATACAGTTTTATTTTGGGTGGATTATTAGCTGTTCCTTACGAGGTGTTTTTTAATAAGGCGAACACTGTATCAAACATTAACGCAGGGAGATTGATTCCCATGATATTCTTGATTCTTTTACCCTTTTTGATCTTTACCAATTTGCTTAAAATCAATTCCATCTATTCAAGTATTATTGGATTGCAAATGAGCTTTGCTCTGGTTTTCTTCACAAGAAAAGATTTACGCGTGAACTCATTGGTAAGCGGGCTGCTGGCCTTCCTGGTTGCCCTGGTGGGCTATACTGTATTTCTTAAAGTGTATCCTGATATTATCAGCGACTGGTGGATGCTGCAAAATTTATCGGGAATATTTGTAGGAAAAATACCCATTGAGGAATTAATATGGTTTACGTCTTTTGGTATGGTTGCAGGAACAATTTATAAATTCTGTCATGAAAAATAGAAATGACATAGCAGTGACCTCATCTGTTATAGGGAATTTCCTTGAAAAGGATTATCTCCTTTATATCATCGGCATAGCCTATTTAATTTCGCAAGTAGGACTCTTTCTTATGAAAGGCAGCTTTATAAATTTTCCGGTAGAAGCTTTTGCCGCCCTGGATGTATTCATTTTAACTTTAGCAGCCTCGGTACATGGTATCGGGCGATATGGCTTAAAAAATATGTTTGTATTTTTCATGGTAACATCAGTGGTTTCATGGTGTATGGAAAGTGCAAGTATTGCTTATGGACTTCCTTTTGGCAACTATTATTATTCTGAAATTTTAGTTCCCAAATTAGGTAATGTGCCATTGGTTATATTGCCCGCTTATTTTTCGATGGGTTATATTTCATGGACTTTGGGACTTATTTTAACGAGGCAATTCCATAGGAAAATTACGGGCAGCGCTGTTTTCACCATTCCCCTGGTAAGTGCCTTTTTAATGACTGCAAATGACTTGTGTTTTGACCCTGTAGCATCCACTATTTTGAAGAACTGGATTTGGAAAGACGGAGGCGCCTATTTTGGCGTGCCTTATATAAATTTTTTAGGTTGGTACTTAACGGTTTACCTGATCTTCCAGATTTTCGCATTTTATGTTTCACGGTCAAAAACAGACCAGCCAGTAAGAATTGACATGCAGATAACCTGGATTTTTCCGATAGTCATTTTCTTTCTTACAGGCTTAAATTATCTTTTCACCCCTTTGGTTATAAAAGAAAATCCGGAAATACATCAATCATTAAGCCTCGTAACATTATTTACAATGATATTCTCATCTGTTTTGTGTTATATCAATGTACATATGGAATTTAAGGAAGAAATAAAACCGGATATTTAAAGATTCAATTGATGCTAAGGGCATGTGCAAAAATAACTCGTACATATTGACCTGTTTGATTATTGAAACTTTCGCTCCATGGTACATTTCTTGTCATGCCACGCGTTTCCTGCACCATATATCCTTGAGGTAAATCAGCCACATCTCTGATGGTTATCATTCCTGCCTATAACCTTATTTGCTTCTTTTGAAAAAAAACTATGAAAACAGATAATGTTGTTTTGATGAGCATGGCAAGAGAATCGCTGAAGGGAAGATGGGGACTGGCGGTCGGAACCTTTCTCGTTTATTCACTGATAATAGGCGTCTTTGGAGCTATGCGAAATTTTGGTCTCATTGGGTTACTGATAGAAGGACCCTTGATACTGGGTATTACTGAGTTTTCCTTATCCATTTCGCGCGGCAAAGAAGCCAGGCTTGAACAGATATTTGAAGGCTTCAAATTTTTCAGCCAGGCGCTGGTTACATACCTGCTGATGATACTATATGTTATTTTGTGGATGCTGCTTCTGATCATTCCGGGAATTATTGCAGTGCTTTCCTATTCAATGACATTTTACATTCTTGCTGATGATAAATCATTAAAACCAGCGGAGTTGCTGGACCGCAGCAAGAAGATGACGGACGGTTATAAATGGAAGCTATTTTATCTTTGCTTAAGATTCTTTCTCCTGGCGCTACTATGCATTCTTACTTTGGGAATAGGGTTTCTTTGGCTGATCCCATATGCGAATATAACTACGGCTAAATTTTATGATGATATAAAGGATAAGCCGGCAGCAAACATTAAGATGCAGCATTGAGACTAATTGCATTCAGCTGAAGATTATTAAAAGAGGTTTCTCCCCGTTCAGTTTCAGTTCCTTTGAATGCCGGTAACATATCGCGTTTATTTGCCGTTCCTGATGATCAGGAACAAGCTGGGGCTCCGCATCGGGAAACTGCCGGAAAGGGAAGGATGTGGAGGGGTTATTCCTAATATTTACATTTCGCAAAGGCAAAGAATATTTCTTATATAATGATTGAATAAATAATCTATGAATAGCTTTTATTTTTTAAATTTTTTCAATATTTTTACTCCAATGTTTTTCAATCAAAAAGAATTTTTCTTTCTTATTCTGCTTATTATTGAAGTAATCTCCTATGCCATTTTAGGTAAGATGGTCAACTATAAATACAAAGTAAAAATGAGTGCGAAAAAAGGAAAATTAGAGCCATTCGTTCCATTTAAACTGTTTGACATGTCCACAATCGCTCAGATTGAATCCAAAACAGGAAGGCGTTATTACAGAATTATTAATAGGATAGCATGGGTATTTTATTTCATCATATTTACTACGCTGATATTATTATTAAAATATTGGGTGTCACTTCAAGAATAGCAGAATAGCACATCCGCATGTCGTTGTATTGTATTTTACCGCTTTTTTTTGGCAAACCTATGGATTGAATAAGCCAACGGGTTGATGGTGATAGAGAAAAATTTAGCCAGTAATCTGTTACTTTTCTTTTATTCGTTCTAATTATACTGCAACGGGATGAGCTTGCCTACCGGCAGCTACCCGGTACACACATCTTATTATATTATCATTTTACGACTCATTTTCCATCGCGAACTTGCCTACCGGCAGGCAGGTTGGGTAGCCCCGAAGGGGCACAACGGCATTATTACATCTAAAACTACTAACAGGTAGCCTCGCTGAGGCATTCCATCCCGATAGCTATCGGGATCCTACAAATACATGTGTGTACAGGGTAGCTGCCGGCAGGCAGGCTGGCTGGCAGATCTATAGGGCGTGAAGTATAATTGGTTTTCAAATTCAGATGTGGCAATAGATACCTGACCTTCGTTATGAATAATTATTAGTATTAATCAAAGTAAAAGTTAGCATTACAAAAGAACAGAATACAAATAACTTATTAATAACTTCCGAATAACGTTTAAATAACGTTTAAACTTGGAATATTGACCCAATATTGATAATTTTGCATTTGTACTATTAATCGGACTAATGAAACTATTGGCCATTTTTATTGTATTTTTCATTCTATTAGGGTTTTTACCATTAAAATGGATTATTGAAATGAATCCCTATTTGTTGGTGTTAACTATTATCTGTTTTATGGTCGGTCTATTCTTACTATATACCCTTTTTGAAGGAGAGCGTAAAAGTAAAAAACCATTACAAGAATAAACAATCTTCTTTTTCTGAAAATCAAAGGTGCTTCCAGAGGGATTTTCAATTGCTGCAATGCCTGGAATGTTGCAGGAAGACACAAATTATTGCAGTGCATTCCTCTCCCGTGACATTTACAATCATGCCGATGACATATCATTAAAACCATCCGAGTTGCCTGACCATAGAAAAAGATGATGGACGGGTATAAATGGATACTATTTATCCCTTAAAAGAACATGGTATCGGGCGCTAAGGGCTTGTCAGAAAATAACTTGTTCTTATTGACTTGTTCTTTTCCATTTTTTCTGCGTTGTATCCCGATAGCTATTGGGATTAAATATTCCGGATATTCGCTCCCGATAGCTATCGGGATGAAAAAAAGAAAAATAACTGCGCCACTTTTACACAACTTATTTCCTGACAAGCCCTAATGCCGCCGCCTGCTGCGTTTCCTTCCCCGGCCCAAAATTTGTCGTATAAGATAAACAGTTAGAAAAACCACGCCGCCAGTGCCGAAAACGAAAACACCAATGGCTAAAAGTCCATTACCGGCGCATGCTATCTCACAGGCTAGCAATGCAAGCGCAAGTTCCAGGACAATGGCCCCTATAATAACCAATGCAATTAACGCTATTTGCCAGCCTAATGCCAGTTCACTTGTTGACTTCACTTCAGCCGAACGAGGTGCCAATACATCTGCTTTAGCCGGCGCATCTTTGACAGGAAGTGCGGCATATACATTATTTTGCAGTAGCGGAAATGTGCCCGCAGGCTGATTAAACAGTACAAATAATCCAAAAAACGACACAAAAAGGATCGTCAAACACGAGAATTTCTGAAATGCAAAACGTTTTTGTATAACCATATTCCTGTATAGCAGTTCATAGAAAATGTAAGCTACTATACCAACGCAAAAGCTGGCATATACCCATACTTCAGGTATTGTAAAAATCCTGTATTGCAAAACCCGGCCGCAAGAATAATGTATGCCAAACAATAGTGTATAACAAACGAAAGTTAACAACCTCGCCTGCCATACATGAATTCGCGCCCATTTACTTATTTGTATCATTTTCTGTAACATCGTAGTTGTATTTAACAAAAATAATTGACAAGTACTTCCCCTGACGATTCTGCCTGGATTGCGAGCATGAATAATCTTACCAAAAGTAATATCTTGCATTGCCTGCTCCAAATTGAAAAACAAGGTACAATTTCATGATTCAGCAATATTTAATAATTTGGTAAAGGACTTGTTCTCCAAGAACTATATCCTGATAATTTCAGACCGGCAGTTGTTGGATTTTGCATTTAATGCAAGACTTTCTTAATTGAGTATTGTTTTTTACTGAAATAGCTGAAATGATTTTGGTATGCTACCTGTCTGACAGTATTCAGAGAAACCAATTAAGAGGCAAACTGAATGGGTTTAGTAAGTCAACCTGCGACATGAGTACACAGCAATTCTATCATGGCACAAAGGCCGATCTGAAGCAGGGCGACCTGATTGGACCGGGATTTAATTCAAATTACGGCAAGAGAAAGAAAGCGTCCTATGTCTACTTAACCGCCACCATGGATGCCGCTACCTGGGGTGCTGAGCTTGCCGCAGGTGAAGGATGTGGCAGAATATATTTAGTAGAGCCGACAGGGCCATTCGAAGATGATCCCAACCTGACGGACAAAAAGTTTCCCGGAAATCCTACAAAGTCATACCGTACCGGGGATCCGCTTAGAGTCACCGGCGAAGTCACTGACTGGCAGGGCCATCCGCCGGAACAGCTCAGAGCGATGAAGGAAAACCTAGAGCGACTTAAGCAACTTGGTATTGAGGCAATCGAAGATTGAGCAATAGTGAAAACTTTTTTATGGGCCGGAGCGATATGCTACATCTAAACGCCATAAATCTGATTTCCGTTACTTCCTTAAAATCTTCTCCAATGGCTTTCCTTTTGCCAGTTCGTCAATCAACTTATCTAAATAACGCATCTTTTGTATGAGTTTGTCTTCGATTTCTTCCACACGGTAGCCGCAGATTACACCCGTGATTTTGGTAGCATTTGGATTGAGCTGCGGCGCCTGCGCGAAAAACGTTTCGAAGTCGCTCTTCTTGTCTATCTGTTGCTGCAGTGTTTTTTTGTCATACCCGGTAAGCCAAAAAATAATGGCATCCAGTTCTTCTTTTGTACGTCCTTTTGTCTCCACCTTTTTTATATACAGCGGATAGACGCTGGCAAAGACAATTTTATACACTCGTGCCTTGTCCATTTCAAAAAGCTTTATGCCATAAATATAGAGAAAACTTAAAATAAACTGCATATGGATATAAACATGGCAGAACTCCCGCAAATAAACCATGTATTCAGCCAAATGACGATGCACCGTTGGTGAAATCAGCTTTTGAAAAATTAGCAACAGGGCTTTACCATATTGAGGAAGTCAGGAAGGAAATGAATAAATGTGGCTTAAAAGCCAGCCGTTCAAGATTTTGGGAAATGATGAGAAGCCCTGTATACATGGGTAAAATTATAGTTCCTTCATACAAAGATGAAGAAGAAATAATAGTGCAAGGTCAACATGAACCATTAATTTCTGAAAACCTTTTTTGCGATGTTCAAGATGTTTTAGCAGGTAGAAAAAGGAAAAATGTTCTTTCCGGCGGCACTATAAAAGAGGAACTTGAATTGCGAGGCTATCTAAAATGTAGGATTTGTGGAGGTAATCTGACGGGAAGTGCATCAAAAGGCAGGGGAGGAAGATATTTCTATTACCATTGTAAGGACGGTTGCAAGGAAAGGTTTAGGGCTGATTCTGCTAATAGCATCATAGAGGGAATTTTTGGTTGCGTTAGTGATAACAAAAAAGCTATTAAATTCTTTGAAGACATTTTAAGCAATAGTAACAGGAATTCTAAGGTTGACAATTCGATAGAATTAATTAAGGTGAAAAAGGAATTAGATACTTTAAAGGGTAGGCTGGAAAAAGCAAGGAATTTACTCTTAGATGAGAAGATTGATAGTTCAGATTATAAAGGAATGAAGGAGAAAATTGAACCAGAGATTAACTCATTAATTAAAAAACAAGTAGAGTTAAGTAGTAACAATAAAAATGAGGTGGATATTATTGATTTTGGTCTTTATTTTTTGAATAATATAAGCAATGCCTTTCCTGACATGGGTTTGAGCAATAAGAGGAAAATTTTGGGTTCGACTTTTCCTGAAAAGATAATAATTGAAGAAAATGAAGTTCGAACCCCAGAAGAAGATAATGTGCTTCTCCTAATAACTAAGCCAGCAAAGCATTTGAGACAAAAAAAGGAAGGAAAGCATATGGATTTTAGCTTTCCTTCCTGTCAAGTAGTCCGAACAGGGAAACTGTCGAACCAATTTTTTACAAATTTAGCAAAGATAGCCAAGTTTTATAAGGAGCAGATTTTATATATTGATTGACTTGTAAATGAGGTTTATTATTTCTTGAATCCCGTATAAGAACCATTATAAATACCATAGGCAGCTCCAGCGGTAGTTTGGCTAATAATACACTTTAAACTATCATCGTCAATAGTACAAATATACTTATCCGATCTATCATAATACCATTGCACATAAAAAGTATAAATGTTTGAAATACTTATATGTTCTGATATATCAATAATGCCTGGGAATGACACACTTCCATGCGGCAAACCGATCGATTGCGCATCAATTACTATACTGTCAGAATTGACATGGTGAATTAGAACAGTTGAATAACCTGAAAAATCGTAAGGTGAAATATCATCATTATGCTCATTATATTCTCCATAAAATGTGTCGGTGAAAGGGTAAATCCTAACTTGAGCGGTTGAATCAATTTTATTTGAGTCTACAGTTGATTTCGATGTCCCAATGCTTCCCGTCTTCTTGCAGGCAGCAAAAAACAACCAAAACAATAACAATATTTGAAATTCCCACCTCATACTTTTAGTCAATGTTATCAATTTTCAAAAAATATCGGTTCTGCCTATTGCAATCTATTTTCAACAAAATCCTTTAATGCTCTCAATTAGCCAAAGTTGCATAAATTTCTAATTTCCCCTATTTCTTAACCTCATGGCTGATACACAATCCTAATTTCCTCTGATTCAAAACCATCATCTGAGTTAAATCGGCCAAGATACAGCCCTGCAGACATCCACGAAGGCAATTGTAAATCCATTGTAGTCCCTCGAATTGTGTACTCTGCTATTTTCTGTCCCAATAAATTGTATACAATTAATTTACCGCTTTTGGATGCTCTTACAGAAAGATTGCCACTTGTAGGATTCGGGAAAATAGAAAAATTAAGTTCTGTTTTGATAGGGTTAGGTGGAACGGCTGATATATTGCAATTTGCAACTTCGCAGCCATTACTATCAATATCTATTAGCCACATATCTCTATGCTGATGCCATGATGGCAAAGTATCATTAAATGTCGTCCCAGTGAGCACAATACTACCATCAGGTTTTTCAATGGCATCTCGTAGATAGGCATTTTGCAACGGCTGGCTTACGTAACTGTGGCTCCAGATAATATCTCCAGTTCGACCAATTTTCGCTGCAAACCCTTTATCATAGGAGGTTGTATCCCAACTATCACCAACCATTAAATAAGTACTATCATGCAATTGGCGCACGAGAACCCCTTGGCGATGACCTTCGTCAGAAACATATGATAATTCAGTGATCCACGTTATTCTAAAATCAGTATCTAAATGAGCAATATACGCCGGAAAATTCTGAGGGTCGGAAGGGTCAGAAGTCACCAATGAGTCAAAATTGCCGATTACAATATAACCACCGTTCACGTCAGCATACAATTCACCACAAGCGCCTTTTCTGCCAATCATATACTTACTTCCATAAACCGTATCCTTCAATATTACACCCATATTATTTAATAACATAAGCCAAGGAGAATTATGATCTATATTCCCAAATCCACTAATATATTCCTGAAACGTTGTCATCGCACCTACAACAATTCTACCATCCAGTAATGGAATGATGTTATTAATAATAGCACTTTGGCCAGAATACTTCTTATATGAGTGCGTCCATATTGTGTCACCGATAGAATCAGTATGAATTAAATATCCGGGATAAGAGGATGGTGTATTTAGATCGTGTAGCCCACCAAAAATATAAGTAGAATCAGGCAGCATAGCACAACATGCCATTACATCAAAATAAATTGATGTGTCAGTAAAGGTTTTTAAAAGGACAGTATCTCCAACTGAGTTATATTTCAAAAATCCGGCCCATCCTCTCCAATAAGTACCGAAAGACCATTGAACTGACATCGGACATAAATAACCATTACGCAACTTTTTCATTTCTCCAGGTAGGCCCATGAATAAATCGAGGCTGTCATATTTTAATATCTTCTTGCCAAGAATAGTACTGCCATCTGATGATATTGTTAAGTTGAATAATTTCCATTTATCGGTAGTTGTAGTATTTATTTGCGTGCCAAAAATAAAATAAGTGCTGTCCGGTTTGATAAAAATATTGGTGCCCCATTCCTGTGAACTATCTACATCATATAATCTTTGAAAATATTGAGAAAATGCAGCTATTGGCGCTGCAAATATTTGCAGCGCCAATAGCAAGCCAACTATTTTGACTATCAAACTCATAATTCCTTATTTTTAGAATCAAGAAATTATGGTTGATACACAACTCTTATTTCCTTCGGTGTGTCACCATTATTAGACCTAAAGCGACCAAGATAAATACCGGATGCCAAATTCCGTGGCAATTCTATATCGGTCTTGCCCGACAATATCGGATAGGTTCCGAGCTGCTGACCAAGCAATGTAAACAACGTGAATTCACCTGAAGTAGAAGTTACAATTGTAAATGCCCCGCTTGTTGGATTTGGGTACGCAGAAAAATTTGAAGATTTTTTCTCCTTGGAGACAGTACCGTGCGAACTTTTTGCTCCGCCGCCACCACCGCTTGTATCAACATTTCGATCACTAATAGCCAGAATCGAATCGAGGGAGGCTGTATCCAAAACCGGAATAGGCCAGGTAACTGGGGCGGCACCCAAAAGCGCAGCAGTACCACCCGCCATGTAACCAGATGCTTTGTTGTATTGAACTAAACGCTTCATCGAATCAAGGCTGGCAGAATCAATGTCGAACCATGTCTTTCCGTTGCTAAATAAGTTAATAGCTATACCTGCCTCCCATGCAAATAGTTTATCGTCGTCAGATGCTAAAGGCAAGTTTTGATACATAGTTGAGGCAGACTGATAATCACCTGCCGTGAGATAGAAAGGCAGTGCTTCACGGTACATATTGTAGCTTGCAAATAAAGCGGCAGCAGAGTCGAACATGCCGTTTAATGCATAGTAGCGGGCTAAATAACCAACCAAATCATCGTGCTGTCCCTGCAGTTGAACCAAAGTGGCTGCATCGGTTGTCTCGCTGATAGTCTCATCAAGCGTCGCAAGGTCGGTTAATCCTGTGATGTGCGCCGGACGTGTATACGTATGACCAAATGGGCAAGCATCAGTAGAATCTGGACTACTACCAAACGTAAGACATGGAAAATTAGTATAATTGGATGTGTTGCATGTCAACGGATCATATACGCTGCTTGATCGATTGTTATTGTATAAAACACCTTCTGTAACATATGCATCTGCATCTAAATCTCTGTACATACAAGGGTTGTAAAACTGGTTACCTGCAGGGTCGTATATACTCCCGGTACAATTGCCCTGAATTGGTCTTATAACACAAGGATAGGTAAGAGTTGAGGCAATCGAGCTTATCATATCGATATTGTCCACATTATAGTCGTACACATTGCATCTGTATTGGAGCCCAGTTCCTGCAATAGCGTCACCATTTTGCTGATCCGCGATAGTCGCAAGCTGAATGTGATTGAAGTGGTTATTATTTATTGTTTCATTGTAGGGCGTACCATTATTAGCCAAAATCCCGCCGTACCCCCATGTAGGAGTTCCCGTGCTTGACCTGTCAAAAGAATTATATGAAACGTCGTAGCCATGACATCCTGCAAGATTGATGCCATAACCATAAGTTGAATTCGCGAGGTTAAATTCGTTATACCTAATAAGCATATTATAAATCTTCCCCGAAGCATTCACCCCTACCAAATTATTGTCAAAAAGGTTATTGGTGATATAATCAACTGCTACCAAAGAAGGGCATCCTTCATTTATTTGAATACCCTGACTCAAATTGCTAAATGTATTCCCCGAGTAACCGACAGAATTGTATGCATACAAGCCAGACGCAGTCGCTTCGATGCCAATTGGACGGAGGTAGCCGGGAAAACTAAGATCGCATGTGAAGGAGCAGCCATAGACATTTAAGTTTGACCATTGCCATTCGTTGATGTAAGTATTTGAGGGCAGTAAATCGCCATATTGGTCCGTATAGAAACAAATATCTCCCATGCCAGCCGCCGTGGAGATAAATTGAGTATTTGTCAGCGTGCTTGCATTGTAAAGCCAGATGTAATTTTCAAATTCCGCTCCGTATCGGCAATTGACGAACTTGGTATGGGCACCAGACCAACTGTCATTTGTTTCAATTTTAGCACCGCCCAACAGATAGGTGCCATCATAGTGACTTGTATAGTTATAACCGGTCATTGCCCCACTAACCGTAGCGGGGTATTTAAAATATGCTCGGTAGTCGTCCGCTGCATATACTCCGACACGAGCGTCTTCTATAGTTACCCCAGCTAATGTTACATATGCCTGTGGGGCGTATGGGTACACAGACGGATCAACAGGCGAACCTTGAGCCACTATTCCGTCCCAAACATTATGTTCTCCTGTAATGCTGATACCTTTCAGATTTGCGTTCCAAACGTGAAGTACTCCACCGGGTTTTACTAAAATCCCACAACCATAAAGCCCACCGCCACTCGCGAAATTATCAGGTGCATTCCAATAATCATACAGCTGATCACTCGCAGCAAATTTGATGGTAATAGGACTACTTGTTGTACTGTAAATATCCAAAGCTGCACCGTTTTCAACAACAACCCAAGACGCAATTGTCATATCTGAATTCCACGTTTCGGTGCCCGTAATATCATGAATTGCGGGTACCGTTGTTCCGCCGAAAGTCTCATAGCTACCTCCGATCCCCTGCTCCATCAGTTGCTGATGCAATGGCGCGAATTTGGTAATCGAAAAATCATCTCCGTTATTCCTATTGTTGCCTCCTATTACGTAGCCTCCATCGGCAGTTACGTCAAGAGCAAATACACAATTCATATCTTCTTCATTGTCGTGGGTCGCTGATGGTCCCACTTCCGTTGCTCTGGTATCATGAGTTAAAAAACTACGCCGCCAAATATCGCCTGTGCCGGGGAAACTATTATCCGTACATACAATAAATGCATTATCTTCTGCATAAAGAGGATCTGGTAAATTGATATCAGTTGAACTATATTTATCAGCAGTTGAACCTGCAATAATGTAATGCCCTTCAAGGTCTTGTTTGATTTGCATGAAAAAATCCTTCCCGCTAAAATGCCCTACATTTTTAGCAGCGATAAGGCTCGGGTCGGATGATGTATTGCCTATTTTACTGGGATCTATTTTTAATAGAAACGCGTCACCGTCTACGTATTCGTCATATTGAGGAGCGGCAGTAATACTGCCATTTGTTACAACAAGACCCGCAGTTGCATCCATGCCATTCTTAAAGTTAGTTCCAATTACATTTACGTGTGTTATTACTGCCAAGTTCCCATCTTGGGCAAAAATCATATCATATGCCAATTCGTTTTTGTTATTAATGGCATTAAGGTATTGTGTAGCGTCGGACAAATGAAGAGTGCCGGTACCATCATACCATTTAATGTCATGGGGTGACGAAGCATCCATGTTTCTTGCTGTAACAGGTCCTACTTCTTGATAAGGATATGTCGTTGTATTTATAGTATTCAGATCGTAACCTCCGATAATAATGTTGCTCTTATTGTATTTATCTTCTTTTATCGATGTGGACGTCATATTGTTGTCCATTTTTAGTATCCAGATGTCTTTGTCAAAAGTTCGATAATAATCTGTTGAAACAAAGACGTGTCCGTCTGCGTTAGATACGCCAGTAATGATGTTGTTATCATAAGTTGAACTTACTCCTCCACAAGCAAATATTTCATAGCTCCCACTACTTGTTCCCGGCAGATGTTTTGTTATTATTTTAACAATATTACTTCCTGTAGCTCCATCTCCAGTTGAAGCACCATTCCCATCATAAAACGACTTATTCAATTGCCAATAACCTGACACATAGTTTAGTTCCAATATACCGGCACCATTGAACCCTGTGCCACGGATATAACCACCCACAATCAAATTCTTCGCCGAATTAGTGTTCGGATCAACCGCTACGCTTACTCCATCTGCGGTCGGACTGCTTAACGTCAAAGATGAAGGGTAAGTGGGAGTTGCAGGTGGCTTTATATCAATAGGGGTACCATTAATAAAGTTGCCATTGTCGTCTACCTCGACTATGAACATTCCACCTCCTCCGCGACCTATTGCAATGTATCCATCAGCAGCCTTAGTTACGGATGAAAAAAAAGCTCCACTTGTGTATTCAGACCCCGGCGTTGGAGTTGAAGAACTACTAAAATCGTAAGTGCTCGCAACAGGATGAACACAGTCTTCAACAATTGGTTTGCTCCAAACTAATTTTCCGTTGTGATCGAGTTTGAAAATTATCGGCCTGTATCTTTCGATACTCGAGCAGTCATTCCATTCCCGATAGCCTACGGCAATAATTTCTTTCTTATCGGTAGCTACCAGAGAATATACCCAGTCTTCGGAGGCACTTCCGCCGTTGTTGTTTTGTCCAGAAAAATGCCACTGCGCCGTAGTGACCGGCATTGTTGTTGAACTTAGCGTCGAAGGTATCGAGCCGCCGCCACTTGTGAGAGACGCGGATAAAACCGCTGGATTAATCGTGAGGGGGCCAATGTATGCTCCGGGCACTATTGGTTGCGCCGCTAAAAATTCGTTGCATAAAAGTAATACAAATAGTATTTTTTTCATAAAAGTGTATTTTAATGATGATAAAACTGACAAAATTATTAACAAATTGAATAACGTAAATTTCTACGTTTCTAAATGACCATCAACAAAAATTGCGGCAACCCCGCTCAAATGTGCGGGGTTGCCGCTCGAAGCACGAAAAGACCTAAGTGGACGAATTTCTGATTCATGTGGTTTGCCTTAGCGGGTAATAAAACTAATCATAAAATATTAATGCAACAAATCATTTTTCACATTTTGAACTTTGTTCGCTGGCACGAAGGTGTAAATTTTAGAATAATTTTTAGTTCTGTCAAGGGGTAAAAGACGGTATTTTTTACCGTTAAAAAACGGTAAAAAATACCGTCTTTTAACGGTGCGTAGCATTAGATATAAATCATTAGTAGTGCATGACAACTGAAAATTCAGATGATTGGTGGTCATTTATTTAATATATCCTTTAGCAACTTGCTTTTGATATTTTTGCAGCATGGCAGACAATAAAGAAATACATATGCCCTCACGGTTGCAGATATTCAATAAACTTATAATAAAATTTGACCAAGAGTATCAGACGTTGCTGAAGGTGCAGGATTATTCGACCGATGAAAAAATTGAACTGACAGAACATCTGCTGAGAGCAATAGATTCCATACAAGAGTATGTGAAAACCAAAGACAGTAAGGACTGGAAAAAATACGCTGATGCGGAAACTGAACTGCTGAAAAAATACCGGGGAAGATTAAAGGCTTATACGGATATTCAATTCTATAAATATTTTGACTTTCGCTTAGTTCTTGCTCACAAGGACATACTTACGCTGGAGCAACTTAACTCAATGAAAAGTGCTGCCGAGCAATCACTATCAGACGAGGAAATTGATTTGTTTCTTTCCGATGCGAAACATTTACTTTCCTTATCGCTGCATTTTCTTTATTTGGCTGATACAGGCAATGCCGAGCCAACGCCACCGCCTGCTGTTACGTTAAACGATACCGATGACGTAATAGATGAACCGGACAAGGACTTTACAAAGGCAAGACAGCTACTTACCATGTACTATTTCCTTAAAGCATCATTTGGTATCGAAGCAAGGGACAAAAATTCTGCAAGCGGCATAGCCAGATTTATTCACCTGATGACAGGTACAAAATTCACTACCATTCAGAACTCTGATATATATAAGAAGTATTTGCGAATGCCCAACTACAAGACGGATAGCAGGCTGATAGAAGACCTAAAGTTCATCCGGCCTTACTTTGTTGACTTAGGATTGGAAAGCGCCATAAAGATGGTGGATGAAGAAATAAAAAGAGCAATAAAAGAACTGCCATACAACGAGCGCAAAAAATACAAAGGTGAATTGGAGTAGCGCCTTTACTTTGACGTCTGTAAACGTCTAATGACGTCTCTGATGTCTAAAACAGACGTCTTTGGATGTTTTTCCCGCAAGCCGTTACGCTAATGTCCTGCTTCCGTTTAGCGTAATTCAAATCAGGATAATATTTGGCAACGTGTTCACAGAACACACTCAGCAACGATATTTATGCCCGGCTTTCCGTTTAGCGTAAATCCCGGTTGACGTAATAGCCGTTTAACGCTAAACAGTATTCACGCCTGCCCCTTTCTCAATCCATCGCAAATTTTTTTGTAAAAATAGGTACACCAATAGGGGCATACCACCCTTCCATCCTGTCGTAATTTTATTTTTTTCCGGCGATAAAAAGGGTAGGCTCTTTTTCAAGGGTAACTACAAGTGTTCTTAAAAACTTCAAAAAGATAGGTATCCCAATAGGGGCATCCTACCCCTAAAATCGGTCGGAACTTTGTACCAACCAAATTCAATAAAAAATGGTAATGACTAATGCACAAGTGAAGTCCCACACCGTTCATGTGGACGTACTGATGGATGTAATGCGCATCCTTTTCAACAATGAAATTTTCTTCACGGTGGAAGGAATAAACGAGGAGGAGAATACACTGCTCGTAAAAACAAGTACCAATGCAAAGCTGACAAGGCACAAAAAGGCATTGGAAAATATTAAAACGTTGGTTTCCGATTTCGGTTACTACCGTCATGGCTCCGACAGCGGAAACAATGTCGGTATTGACCTCGATGATGAGGAGGAATAAAAAGTAAAACTTTAAAAACCAAAAGGAATGAACGAAACAGTAAAAAAATGCCTGCATTGCGGAGAACCCATGCTGGCTGGCAGAAGCACAAAGAAGTATTGCTCGGATAGTTGTAAACAGGCGGCCTTTTATAACCGGGCAGCTCAACAGGTTGTTACGTTGAACGATAATGAACCGTTTAACGATAGCGATGAGGAAAATGAAGCTAACATAGAGGACGGTCATGAAGCAGCAGATGAATATAGTCATCATGTCCCTGAGCAACCGTTTAACGTAAGTTTTAACGTAACGGCTAATAAAAGTGATGACGAAAAGCCTGCTACTAAACAATCATACTCTATCCCGGCTTTGCCGAAAAAGCCTGCACCTGCCCAGGAGGAATATGAGGAAGACCAGCAGTCCTTACCGTTTAACTCAAGGAATGCAATTAAAAAGCAAGCACCCGAAGATCCGTTTAACGTTAAACAGAAGGCAGCAACCGTAACAAAGCCCAAACTCAACGTTAACGAAGACGAAGAACCGTATGAATGGGTACGCTCTGAATTGGTTGATGAAATCGGAGATTATGTGAATGACAACTACACGGTAACTGAAATGCTCCAGTACCCTAAAAAGTATTGGTATAGCTCTGATTTGGAAAAGGTGAAATGGGTCAGTATCCGCTTCCGTTGCATTATCGAAAACCTGCTGAGGTTTGATAGGGCTGAAGTGGAACGGAAAACCTTAATAACCATGAGCAAGGCTTTAAAAGCGATGATAGAAGCGTGGAATTTTAAGTTCGTGCCATACAACTATCCACTCAAGAATGAGGTCATAACCCTTCAAAAAAGTATCGAAGCGTTATCAAAGTCAGCAAATAAAACGATTCGGCTTTACATCACCAGAGAAAAAAAAGTAAAGCTGGTAGCCTTACGATTTCAGTTAGCAGACCTTGTTCCGTTCGTAAAATTCAGTCAGTTGGACTTCAGTAAATAGCAGAAAAATGAAAAGCAGATCAAGGGAGCCACCGGGCAAAAACAAAAACAGGCGTAGAGTAAGTATTAATCACAAAAAACAAATGACAAATGAAAAAAACAGTTACAACTAAACAATTGGAAGTGCCGGTAGGCGTATTAATCGAAGTAGCAGACCTGCTTATTGAAAACGAAATAACCCATCAGATGGTTGAGACCGATGAGGATAATGGAACCATCACCATTGAGGTTGAGTATGACCGGGACGAACGCGACACTATACATGAGGCCGAAGACCTCATAGACGATTATGAAGAAAATGAAGAAGAAGAAAGTAACGATAATGATGACAGCAAGTAAATACCCCCCTATTCAGATTCTACTACAAGGCAGGCGAAATCCCTGCCTTGTATTGAATATTGGTCACGTGATAACCCAGGTTTATGAAGAAAGAAAACATAGAATGGTTTAAGAGAAAGGATGACATAACCGTAGAGGAAGTAAAAAGCCTCGGTACTTTTAAGGATTGGGATGATAAAAAAGCTGCGGAACTCATCAGAATTATCAAAACTTTCACAGAAATTGCATATCACATTCATTCGAGCAGAAAGAATGGCAAGAAAATTGTACTACACATTGATAATCAAATGAATATAGCAGCATGAGTAAGGAACTTGTATTATTCGGACAATTCGCAAAAGGAAAGAAGAAAAGCAAATCCAACGGCGGCAATTGCGTTATTTACACAAGGGTTTCAACCAAAGAACAAGCTGACAATAATTTCAGCTTGGAAACACAGAAGAAAGCGTGTGAACAATATGCGGATAAGAACGGCTATAAAGTCGTTGGTTATTTCGGGGGTACTTATGAAAGCGCAAAGACTGACGAGCGCAGGGAGTTTAATAACATGCTGTCATTTGTAAAGAGGAGCAGCGATAAGGTTTCCTGCATCATCGTTTATAGCGTTGACAGGTTTAGTCGTTCAGGTGCTAACGCTATCTATTTAGCAGACCAATTAAAGAAGCAAAGCATTTATTTATGTTCGGTTACACAACCATCTGATGCCACCACTGCAAGCGGAAGCCTGCAGCAAAACATACAGTTCATATTTAGCGAGTACGATAATCAACAACGCAGAGAAAAATGTATGTCGGGCGTAAAAGAAGCCCTGCTGCGTGGCGAATGGTGTACGGCCCCGCCGACCGGATATGATATTGTCAAAACAAACGGGAAGAAGGAAATAGTCGTAAATGCGGCTGGTAAATTACTCAGGAAGGCTTTTTACTGGAAAGCGCATGATAAGTTGTCAACCGAGGAAATAAGGCGCAAACTGGCAGCACAGGGGGTAAAATTATCCAGCCAAAGAATGTCGGAGATTTTCAGGAACCCTTTTTATTGCGGTCTATTGGTACATAACCTACTCGAAGGGCAGGTTGTAGAAGGTAAACAGGAAAAGCTGGTTTCCCACGAACTGTTTTTACAAGTGAATGGTGTGCTATCAGAAAATAAGCAGGGCTATACCATTGCACCGGAAAATAAAGAGGTTCCGCTGAAGCAGTTTTACAAGTGCGAGGGATGCGGTAAATATTTAAGAGCTTACAAGGCATATAAGAACCAGAAGTATTACTATAAGTGCAACACACCGGGCTGCAAATGTAACAGGCAGGCAGAATACCTTAACGATAAATTCCGGTATAGGCTTTCCGATTTTGCCCTGAATGTCAATGACGATACCAAGTATCTTATCAAGGAACAAATGATTGCATCCTTTAACCAGCTAAACGAACAGTCTGAACAAGTTGAGACAGACCTCAAGGCAAAATTAGCTGAGGTAAACAAGAAGATTGACAGGCTGGAGGAGCGGTTTATTCTTGAGGAAATAAACAAAAGTATGTTTGACAAGTATAATGCGATATTCGTGGATGAAAAGAAGAATATTGAGCAGGAATTGTCAAAGTGTTCCGTTGGGGTGTCGAACCTTGAGGAATATATTGACTTTGCAATAGAGGCATCCTCGAAACTCGCTACAGCATGGGATTTGGGCGATTACAGGCAACGGCAGGAGTTACAATTCTTGATATTTCCGAAGGGAGTGCTGTATAATCGTAAAAATGACGAGTGTCGAACCGAAGAAGTTGATGAGATATTCGGCTACTTTGCAAGCCTGAACAGCATTTTAAGGGAAAAGAAAAACGGAAACTGCAATGAAAATTTGCAGTTTCCGCCTCTGGTAGTCTCAACAGGAATCGAACCTGTATCAAAAGTTTAGGAAACTTCTATTCTATCCATTGAACTACGAGACCGTGTAAAACATTTATAATCAATCAGTTATCTTTTTTACTTGCTCCCCCAAATCGTAATTTCGTCTGAAATATCCCCCAAATGTTCCCCAAATTAATGTAGTTTTGCAATACATAAAATCGCTAAAAATTATGAACAGTCAAAACTATATAGTTTGTTACAAGAACAAAGCAACCGATACTGATTGTTATTTGTTTTTACAGAGCAAAGGTAGGCAAAACAGAAAGAAAAAAGCACTGGGTATTAAGGTAAATATTATCCAGTTTAAAAACAATTGGAATGAGGTAGACCAACGGTTTATGTCTGGTATGGGACCAACCTATAAAAATTTAAATGCACAAATCAAAAAAGCATTTAAAGAAGTAGAAGAAACACAAGGTGTAATTGTTACACAAACTTCAAAAGATAATAATTCGTTTTTGAAATTTTGGGATAGACAATTAGAGTTAACCACTAACCAAGGCTCCAAGACAAAACACGAAAGTGTAAAAATTAAATTAGAAAAGTACCTTACAACATTAAAGAAAAAAGATTTATTGTTTAGCGAAATCACACCTGATTTTGTAGAACAATTAAAGCATTATTTTAAAACAGCAAAAGACCCTAACACCCTTTCAAGTAATTCAGTCACACACTATCTTAAAATCATTAATTCTATTATCAATAGAAAATTAAAGAAAGAACCTTACGCACTTCCTTTCAACCCATTTAAAACTATTGATTATGACCAACATTCAGATATTGACAGGCGTGTACTAACATTAGATGAATTGAGTAAATTAAAAACCGTAGTTATTACCAACCCGAATTTAGACATAACCCGATATATGTTTCTGTTTCAAGTTTACGCCCAGGGAATGCGTGTATCTGATATGCTACTATTAAGGTGGGGTACTATCATTTCTACTTTTAATGTACGTGAAGGGTTAGAACTTGTCCCGACTGGTAAAAATTATGACCCTCAATTAAACTATGTAATGTTCAAAACTTACAAGCCTATGAAAACTGATTTGAATTATATGCTTTGTAAAATACTAATGAAATCAATTGGTATGGAGAACAGATTTAATGAAATTCTTGATGGTGGACTTATCAACGGCTATCACTACGGTATGGATAAAAGTTTTACGTTAACCCAGTTACAAGAAAGAATAGATAATTTTTGTGTTAAGACTGTAAACCCGAAAGAAATAAAAAACTATTCGGAATATGGTGGTTATTCATTTAAAAATGACAACGAAAGAGAAGTAAAAGAATTGATTGATGTAATGGTTAAAGTGAAACAGAATTTGATTAAACAGGTAATAGAAGAAACAGCAATTAGGTTATCTATTCATAAAATTGAAAAGGGCAACACTTTCGTATTTCCTATTTTGAATAATGCCGATTTTATTAACCTACCTGAAAAAGACAAAGAATTTAAAGAACAAATAAAAATAACACCCGAACTGTATAGGGCATATTTAGTAGGACATAAAACATATCAACACAGATTAGATGATTTATCCAAATTGGTTGGTATCAATAGAATAACAACACACACCTCCAGACATACCTATACACAACTAATGATTTACAACGATACCAATACTTATAGAATGCAAGAACAATTAGGACATAGTACATTAGGCGTACTTGAAAACTATGTGAATAATAAAGACTTTAAGCCACTAAATAAAGTAAGCGTAAGTAATAAAATAGGAAATGATATTACTGATATAGAATTTCAGGTAGGTTAAATGGGCTGGTTCAAAGCAATCTTTTGTTTTTTCACAAATGATTGCTTTTGAACCAGTATTTCAATAGACTTACAGAGTGGTGAAAAAAATTGAAGCGTTGGCAGTTATGCCAGCGTTTTTTTTATTCTCTCTGTGCCTTATTGGCTGCTATAATAACGAAAGATTGCCCACCCACAAGGCTAAAACAGAGCATCAATCCTCTTGCAATAACTCTCCAATTAAATATCAAAGGTGATTAGCTATGGTTATACATAGCTCTAACAAGAAAAATATTATGACAATAGACATCATAACGAAAAACGACATCCTCTCCTTAGAGGAAAAGATTAATCTCATCGCTGAATCATTCAAGTCTAATGAAATAAAAGGACTTGGAAAAGTGTACAACACTAAAGAGCTTGCTGTTAAGCTCAGAGTTTCTACTAAAACTATTAATAACTGGCGAGATGCGAGGATCATTGAATTCGTCAAAATTCAAAACACTATATTATACACGGAAAAAGCCGTTTCAGATTTCATGGCATCGCATACTATTAAAAGAAAAAATACAATAGCAATGCGCATTAAAGCCCTTAATGAGGAGCAATGAATTGCCTATCAAGAATGCCATCATTGAAAAGCTTATCTATAGGTCAAATAATAACTGCTATAGCTAGGATCGTTGGGGTTTATTCGGTCTATAGGTTCAACTTAGCCGAAATAAAAAACGATAAATTATGTCAAAGAAAAAAACAGGTAAGAATCAAATCACTAAGCCAGTTGCAGAAGCAATCAGTGATAATTTAGTGGATGCTTCCACTATTTCAGTAAGTGAAAATTTGGAAGTGAATCCAGATGAAAATTTAGTAACCGAAGAAGCACCGGCAATTTCGGAAGTAATCGAAAACACAGAAATCATTTCTGATGAAGTGGCTACTGATTTAATTCCTGCAAATGTAGATGACCTTGAAACAATGGTTGAGCATGTTCCTGATAGCAATGAGCCAGCTACCGACACCGTTGTAGCCGAGAACACAGGGAACCATGAAGTAGTGGTTGAAGGTAATGAGCCTGCCACTGAAACAGTTGTAGATGCACTGGAAGTAATTGCCGAGAACACAGAGAACCATGAAGTAGTGGTTGAAGGTAATGAGCCAGTTATTGAAGATACTCAGGTTGAAGAAGTAGAACCTAAGAAATCTTCAAAAAAGAAAAGCGATACTACCGCCAGCACTATTGTTAAACGTGTAAAATTGGTTGGCACGTCCTACCACTACTTTCGCAATTGGTTGAAATCAGTGTTCCGGGAAAATGAAATCCAGAGTGCCAAATTCATTAAGGATCCTACTGGTTGGAATGGACATATTTCTATACCTGAAAGCGATAAAGAGCAAGCGTTAAAAGTCCTGGCCCAATACACTATTGATAATCCTGAAACTAAACCCCTCTGGTTGGACAACGGGGCGCGTAAAACTGCCCTTTGTAAACTTATATTTGATCCAAGACGGTCATAATTCAGTATACTATATTCTCACTGTCAATGTTCAAACAATCCTTTTTAAATGAGTAATCTGCTTGCCCATACGCCCAAATTTCGACAATGTTTAAAGGGTCAATTTAAATTTCATACAATTCGCAACTGCTTTTGCATCAGCATTTCCAAAGCCATTTGATAGATGCCTACATAAGATAACACGAGCACCGTTGTCAGTGTCATAATATTCTATATTTTTTTCACCGAAAACTACAATACGTCGATGCTCATGTTCAAGCTTCGGATTAAAAATCCTTATTATTTTTAATCTTTCTTCCGAGTCAGGGTTCCCCACATATTTGCGGTTGCGGCCACAGTAAAGAATGGTTGTTTTAAAACCCTGATAAAAAGACGCAGCTATCCCTGTCATAAAACAGTATCGGCTACTTGTAAAAAAATCAGCCGAATTAAAGCCAGCTTTTTTTGTAGTTCTTGAAGGGTTTGCACTCATTTCTGTCATAAAGCATTTTGAAAAGGTATTGTTAGCAAAACTTGTCTCAAACAATCCAGTAATTGGGCCTTCATTCTCATAAGCATTAATTAATCGTTGAAGCCCATAATAAGTGTGCCCCCCTATACCCTGAACTCTTTCAAGTGTAGGTGCAAATAATAAAGGGTTAAATGGATTAAACCCATTCATGGAAACAGGTCTATTCATCAATTCTATATTAAAAGGGTCAATCAAATCGTTGTGATTGTTTAAAATATCATACCAATGATTCCAATTATTCAATAGTTCATGATTTATTATAGGTTGATCATCTTCTTTATTTAGTGCTTTTTCGTTTCCTACCACTAATAATGAACTGTTTGGATTTCCCATACCGACATAAGGCGGATTAGTTCCGTTATGAGGAACAGCATCAATATCCGGTTGGTTTGAGAAAATATCAGCAAAACTTTCTTTTGTGATTAGCATATTACCATAATTGAATTTAGTTACGGATTTTAAATTAAGGGGTTTACAACTATTTGTCTTTGCTGTAATACCTGAATCTATACTCAACCCCTGATGTAAATATATTCTTTTTTGTAAGAACATTTATAAACAAGTAGAATCTCACCATATACATATCCTCCTCCAAAAGCTGTTTTACGATATACCTGGCGGCTCTGCGGAATATGTATGGGTGACTACGGTATTCATCCCTACCAAAGAAAACCACAATTTCTTTATTATAGGGCAATGAGTATGGATCTGTTTTAACCAAGCCACAAATGTTGACCAGGGAAAACGTCTCTATCAATTTCCTCTCGCAACTCCTCTCAAACTCATGGATTGCGCTTATGTACTTAATCTGGTCTCCATCAAAACCAATCAATGGTGTAAGGATTCCATCATTCAAATCTACATCAGGTCTGTCCATTTCAGTAAATTTCAAAGTTGTAAATACAAGTCTGTTAATTATCGTCTTGCCAGAACAGCCTTGTCTTCAATCGCTCTAATTCATGCCTGATCAAGATGCATTTTTCGGTGTATCTCTCATGACAGTTATAATGCATTAAGGCATTGTACGCAGCATATACCTTTCGAGCGGTATTCTCATCAAATACTGACTGACCATAGGATTTTAAATCCATAAAGGTTTTATGGTAAGCATCAATATTCCATTTTTCAATCTCAGCCTGGATCTCAATTAATATACTTCCAACCGTAAAATCTGAGCTATGTATGTTGTTCATCGACCAACCAATTTTAGTAAAGCATAATTATTACATCGTTCACCAACCAACTCTTTGGTCAACTCCTTTCCTTCTGTATCCAGTTAATGAAAAGAGCATTTTTAATGATAGCGCATTTTTCATATTCGGCATTGTTCATAAAATAAATAAGCGTCTCAAAAGCAAGAATTATTCGTTTTGTGTAATCGGTTGAAAAGAAATCTGACCCTGATACCTTTATAGCCTCATATAGCTTTGAAAAGTTTGATGGTTGGATATTCGCAACATCAAAGTCATCAACAAAACGATTCCTAACATTAAGCGTATACTTCATAAACTGGTTTTAATCTCCTGAACTAATCATCTCCATTCCGAAATAACTGGCTGTTGCTTGTATATCTCTGTTTTAAAGTCTGTCATGATAAACTCCCCACATATACTTCTCAAAATTGTCAACACGCTCGATCTCAACAATGTTGTTTTGTTCATCAATATGTATGATGTGTTCTGGGTTATTAATCAACTGAGTTAGCAGATCGGCATTTAAATGGTACGGTATAAAGGTTAATATCCGTGGTGCGTATTCATTAAACAACAGCTCAGGCATCAGGAAGGTACAATCGTCCCATAAATAGCTACCAACCTCAATGCCGTTGTTCAATCTGATAGTATATTCCGAGGGAGGTTTACCTATCACCGATATTTTCTCCTGGATTAACTCAAATGAAACTGGTTCATTGAAAGGCAAAAAGTACGGTGTATTATGTTGACCATTTTCTTCGAAATATACATAATATACTGGAGGCGCAATACAGGAAAATGAAGGGTCAATCGTGACGTTTTTCGTCAAATAATCGTTTATATCGAATGCGATCACAAATAAGAGAACCCTTATATCTCTTTTACTCAATAATAGAGGACTAATATCATCCCAGGTAAAATCACTGATATAGATTTTGCTGAAATCACGCTCTTTAAATAAACCGATTCGCTTAGTCGTTGGATTGAATCCCATAAAATATCTTTAACCAGAAATGTGAGCATGTACCACCTTAAACGGGATGCCTGGCATCATAACAGGCTGAATGTCCGAAAAGCAAAAGTGTTCTATTTGCTCACAGAGATAGGCACCACCGTTATTCTGCTGATCCCGAATCAATGCATTCTTGAGGTCATTGTCAACATCCAACTTGCCGTAAATGGTATTGCTGACGTTCCCGTTCTGCGAGATGCTAAAGTAAACACTAATCTTTGCCATGTTGTTTGTTTTTCACTATTACAATTACCGATTACCTTTCATGATCTTTTTTGCCAAGGTTTTAGATGACCTTGATTTTCCTGATGCGGCTATACCAGACGTTGTGCGCTTATCAAGCTTATTAGCTTTCGTGATTTGCATGATTTTTGCCATGTTGTTTGTTTTTAACTGTTATTAATAATTTGGTTTTTGACTCAAAAATATGATTTACTTATTCTGGATGACCCACCGAAAATGCCATTGATGGGTAATTCCGATAACCGTATGGAAAATCCTTACTGGAAAACTTATAATGCTGACTAAAAATGCTATCGGGAAAATAATCCCCCAGGATCACCATCAAACCATTAAAGGGTATTGTAACCACCCAATGCGTCGATCCGTCTGGTAAAATAAACGTTGTAAACACTGCTGTTGATACCAGATCCAAAGACCTTCCCTGAAAATGATATTCTACGCCTTGCATTTCATCTGATAGGAATACTTTACATCCCATTCTTTGGCTATCCATAATGAAGAATGGGAAATCAGTACTGAGCTTAGACCACAGGATTATGCCGTTTGGCGTCACGTACAGGTTGAAGTTCTTAAAATCTTGTTGAGTCATCTTCATGCTTTTTTTAGGTATTAATATTTAGTTCGAAATATGTTCCACTATGTATCCGCTCAATAACTGCATTACACGCTGGTTAATATAAAACACCAATTCATTTGAGAATCTCTCAGTATTATATGATATTAGCTTCTGGTCAACGAGGGTACATCCTACATTCAGGAAGAAAAGGAAGTTGACGTAGTAACTCTTAGGAATGAATATGAACAGCTCCGATGCATCTATACTGGTTTTATTGCTCCTAAGGAAAATATGTAAAAGGGATATCAGAACTATTTTCTCTACCAGGGTTGCCTGACACAGGTCAAGGAATTGAAGTAACTTCTCATCCTTAAAGGTTCTTATTATTATATGGTAACCTTTAAATCGCTTATCTGCACCAAGAATAGCATCGGTTAGCAGAGTAATTTCTGGTAACTGCTCCAGGAAGCGGAAAAATAGGTTTGGTTCATGGCGCATACACCCATTAGCCAATGAGATATACATATCTTCTTCAATACACTTTGAGAACCTGTTCGTTTTCTTAATCTTGATGGTTAAGTCATTGCGGAGAAAGGCAGCAATAATATCTTTGTATTGATCGTGCTTATTGGGTTGGTCAAATAAGGCAATAAGTTCCGAAATACTGAGTTGGGAATTCGTAAGTTGCTCCACCTCGCTTTTGTATTTGTCTGTTTGAACCGCCTCACTGGTTTTCTTGTTGGTATCAATTTGCATTAGATGGATATTTTGATGTTTAAGACTGCATATAATCAAATTCTCGCCGGTACTTCCATAATTTTATGTCTATTTAAATACCGAATACAAAAGTAGGTCCAATACAGCTTGCCTAAAAATAAAAGAAATTATGAGCAACACACTGAATTATTAAATAATCAAAGCTGTATTGACTTTTATGGTATTTTAATAGACATTTACGACTAACAATAAATTTATAGTGACTTGTTTGCTGGGAATAATAATCAATACCTTTGCGTTCTAAATATACGTCTGTATCAATCCGTAGTTAATTAATCATGAAAAGGAAGGAAGAGAATGTATTGAAAGAAATTGTTGAGATAACAAAACTGCTCAAAAAGAAACGCAGTATATCCAAAGAAGAGCTTTGTAAGACCTTTAATTTGGAGCCAAAATCTATTGAACGTAGGCTGAAAAAGATAAAGGAAACGCAAACAGACTATTACCTCAAAAGCGAACGAAATAAAGGATATCAGCTTATACCCAGAAATACGAATTTTAAAACACCGAAGGATAAGGTATCAAGAACAAGAATCACCAATGATGATAAGCCACTCGAAGGTATTTACGATACTGCGCTTAAAAAAAAGATCAAGGACTTAGATAAGGCAATTAAAGAAAAGAGGTTGGTTCAGATGCGTTACAAACCAGGAAATGGTAAACCAGCATCCGATAAGAGGATACTACCACTTAAATTAATAATAACAGAATCTCCTATCGTTCTCGCAATTTATCCAGAAGGTGAAGATAAGGGTGTGAGAACATTTAATCTCAACAGGATTGAAGACACGATTTTGACACCTAAACGATTTGACATTCAGGTCAACCTGGACGAAGGAAGATTTGATGATTTTGGTATCTTCTATTGGAAAGGTGCAATAATATTCAATGTAGAACTGCTCCTCACGACACACTCCAGTGAAATGATAGCGCGTGATTTTAACAGGTTCCGCAAAAGGATAATGCATCTGCCCAAAAAGCACGGAATTACAAAGGAGTTTAACAACAGAGTATATGAGTACGACTATAAGTTAACGCTGGATGTGTCTGAGATTGGTTTGTATGCCGTTGCAAGAATGATAACAGGGATGTTGGCGCATGTTGTTGTCAACACCAAAGATGAAATACTAAAAACCAAGTTGAGAGAATATATTAATGAAAATGTGATCAACGCTTTGGACAAAAACATTTAGGTAATAGAGTCACAATTAAAACTTCACAAAAATGAAATTAGCGGAACTTTTGAAAAATTACGACAAGAGTGAAATTTGCTGGTACTCCTCGTCTGGTGGTGATCTTCAAAATCTTAGTCTATGGCAGAATGGATATGGGAATACCCGAATGCCTAAATTATTCATTTTGACTGATGTTGCTTACCAAATTAGTAATCGTGAAGTTATTTATAGGTATAATCAAAAAGATAAAAAGCTTGCCGATATAATAGCTGATAATATTATTGAAGACCTAAATAAATTTACAAAGAATGGTTATTTAGATACATTATCTCCAGATATGGCAGATGAATTAGTTAATAATCAAAAGCATCTTCTGAATGAAGAAGATAAGCATTTGTTGGATATTGGAATTCTTGATCCAATTGATCTAATAAGAAATAATGACAACTACCATTTAGAAATACCGTTTTCCGAGGGACTATTAATTAACAATGGTCACCTTCAAATACTATATTTATCTGTGGAAAATGAGTCATTTTATAAATATTGTATTGCAAACTCAATAAAAATAAGCTGTCTTATGGCTCAAGCCACGGCTGACGTTTGGATATCTGATGGTATTCATTTTGATACTCTGGAAATTTGCGAATTGATGAAGGGAGATCACGGCATTACACCTAATAATATTCCTCCTACCTTTAAAAAAATAAAAATATTTGATTGGCAAACTCATCAGCACCCTGACGGTTCTGGATCATTTTGGAGAAATGAGAATTGCTAAATACCACATTGTTCATTTTCACAAACCTGTTCATTGCGATTTTGAGGTTACCCAAAGTGGTACAAACATAAAGTCACCGAATTCCTTGGTAATAAGGCAAAATAATATTGCTTTTTGGTGTCTAAATTATACCACCTTTAATTAGTATTGCGAAATATGAATGTTAAGCAAAAACTGGCGGTGAGCCTGATATTATTCCTAAGTATCCTCTTCTGTTTTCGGAATCACTTGCGGCTTTATTTGTTACGGCATTCAGTAGTTACATCAAGCAGCGTAAAAAGTATTGGCGAAAAGAATGAGGGCAACTTCACTGTGTCAATATACACTTGCAGCAGAATATTTAGCAGGCCGGTATGCACTTATTTCAACAGGCTGTTTAGCGACAGAATAATGGTATTAAAAATGCCATTGCAAAAAATACACGTGAACAACCTAATGCTAAAACCAATTGGCACAGATGAAATATCAGGACATCCGCTTTTCTATTTCAATACGCTTTTCTTTATGAATGACTTCGCTCCAACAACTGGTCTGATTTACGAGAAAAAACGTATTAGTAACAGAAGCCCGGTGAAAACAAGGTTAGGGATCAATGATGAGGGCTGCCTAACTTTTATTCAAAAAGGCCCCAATATTCCGTATGAAAATGTGCTGCAAGTGGGAATAACTCTGGACTTTCTATGCTCAGTGGCAAGCTCATGCTAATAGGTCCGATAATTGTAGCAAAAGAAATCACTGAAACCAACACCTGATACCATCCTGCCAATTTTATTTTGTTCATTCTTTGCAACAGAACATAGCCGCAAGCAATCAACATTGACCCCAACACCGAGCCGCCGATTATTGATGGAATATTAACTATTTTACCAAAAGCGGTTTCCAGCGTATTTTGATAGATCGTGAAATAAATTACTCCTGCTATCGCAGATAGAATGCCAGCAACGATGCCGTGTATGAATATTTTCTTCATTATTGTTTTGTTACGGGTACTGAAATATCAATTGTCAATTCTTTACCAGCATGACCTGACATTCCTTTTTCAGGACCAATATTGTAATCAAGCCTGTTTACTACGAAACTGCCAGTAAATGTGTTATTCACGAATGTAAATGGAATAGCTACTTCTTTTTTTACGCCATGCATATCAAGTGTACCTCTCACTTCATAGCCAGTAGCGGTCTTAGAGAACTTATTTGAAACAAACTTTATTTCGGGATAGTTCTCGACATCAAAGAATTTTCCGCCTTTGGCTTTCTTATTTTTCATGCCGTTACCTGTATTTATAGAAGAAGCATCTACTGCAACGTCAATTTTTGAAGCATTGAGGTTATTTTCGTCAAATGCTATATCACCTTTGAACTTTGTAAATACGCCTGATGGATCTTTACTGGTGAATTTTATGGAATAGCCTTCCGTTACCTTCCAGTTAATGGAATTTGCTGTTGTGAATGCAGTGCAGGCAATCAATATGATAAACGCCGCATACCCGATTTTCATTTTTTTCATGTTTTTGATTTTTGTTTGCACAAAGTTCAACAATAATTAAACCATCTCACTTAATGTAGATTAAGAAACAAACTACCTTTGTTATTAATTCTTAGCCAATGAAATCACTCCTTGATGAAATTTCCAATGAAAAATCCATTTCCTCTGAGAAACTTCAGTTACTCAAGAGTAGTGTCGTAATCAAGCATATTGCAAAAGGCGAAATTTTACGAAGGAAAGGTGAAAAACCAGAGAAGTTTTATTTTGTAAAGAAGGGTTGCCTACGAAGCTACGCAATAGACGAAAAGGGTAAGGAGCATATTTTTATGTTTGCTCCGGAAGGTTGGATAATCGGGGATATTGAATCTCATGTCAAAAATATGCCCACACAGTTATTTGTCGACGCAATTGAAGATTCAGAAATAGAAGTATTTGACAAAAAGATTATTAACCTCGACACTCAACTCTTACAGCCAAAATTAGCTTTAGATAAATTGACAAAAAGAGTAGCAGTACTGCAAAAAAGAATTATCCTACTCATGAGCGCTACTTTGCAGGAACGATATCTGGACTTCATACAAACCTATCCTGAAATTGTGCAGCGAGTGCCACAAAAAATGATTGCTTCTTACCTGGGCGTTACACCTGAGGCGCTTAGTAAAATACGTAATGATTTGTCAAAGCATAAGTAATTTCATGTATTTGTTTATTCAGCTGCGGAATTCTCAAATGAGCCCTGCAATTAATGCGATAGCCCCGAAGATAATGGGGATAAGCATTTCCCACCGAAGTCGAATATTAAAAGTCGTGCCTCCATCACGAATGACATCATACATATAGGCTATGTCTTTTTCCAATTGTTTGTATTCAAGTGCATCCACCTGGTTCAAATGTTTAGTTTCAAGATTTTTTATATGCTGATTTAGTTCTTGAATTTTTTGTTTCGTATTGGGCCATTCTTTGTTCAGCTCACAACGAATGTGCGGCGACAGACGCACGAAATATAAGACTGGCAAAGAGTGAGCGAGGTACTGAGTTCACGAAGTTCACTACCCAATCTTAAATTGAGACTGATCGAAGAGTATATAGTAGAATATAGGGCTTGCTCTTGCAGGCATGTTCTATTTCCCGTACAGGAATATCAATTTAGACATTGGACGCACTGGCCCTATCCCGGAATTAGTTAAAATAGCATTTTCAGTTTCTTGTAAATGGCATACTAAAACTTGAAAGTTTTCGTTACCCTGCATAAGAGCCACCACTGGCTGTTACCATGCCTAACCTTTCAGATATAGATTTCAAATTGACCTGTGTATCCTAATACCCAACTCAATCTTACATGGCGGGTTGATTTTATTAAAAAAAGAGTCTACATAGAAATACAGACTGTATAGGGTTATAGGTATTCCAATATTTCAAAGAACGTTTGCGTAAAGGTTTACTCCTTTACTCCCTTAACGATATGTTCTATGGTTTTATCCATATCACCATTATAAATCTGGTAAATATCCAGTAAAGCGTTTTTGTATTCTGTTATATCGCCCGTAGGACAAATATTCAAATCAAATAACCTTCTGGTTATTTCTACCAATTCATCTGTGCAATCCCTTTGTGTGATAACTATATCTTTACCGGGATTTTGCAGCTTAAAGCTTAATAATGCTACCGTTTTTGCGCCATTTTTGGTTTGATGTTTCATTGTTTTTATTTTTGGGTTATTGAAAGAGGCTAATTATATCTTGGCATTCTTGAAAGGCAATATCTACAAAACGTTTTTCTAAGTGATTGTTTGTAATTATTTTTTACAGATAATTATATCATCATTTCTGCCTTCCAAATCCAGTCTTTTGTTTGCAGCATTTCTACCATCTTCATCAGGGGTGAATAAACAAAATGGTTTATTGTAATCAGTTTTTTCAACCAAAAACATTTCTGGGTTTTCTTCCAACAGTAATTTTATATAACCATCCAACCAAGCATCTTTTTCTGCTTCGGTTAAATTGTTAAACCAGTTTGGTTGTGTGGCATAAAAAGGTTGCCTTGCTTCTTCTTTGTTAATTTGAATTTTCATTTTGCGTTTTTTAATTGTTTATGCTGCCTTATTAAATTTCTGTTGGTATTGCAATTCTATTTCCCTCATTTGCTCCCTGTAATAATCAATATCTTTTACCACATCTGCCAGTAGTTTTTGTGCTGTTTCAAAATACTTCGGTACAGTTTCGTAACCAAAACAAGTATGTCCTAACATAAGGGCTGCTACCAACCCAGCACCACGGCCCAAAAATGGTTCAAGTGCCCGCCCGTTATCCGGACAAAATTGTAACAGAAATAAAAGGGGCAAATTCATAGGAAATGGTGCAACGTGTTCACCATATAATTTATTCATAAATCGGCTGTCGGTTGCGGCACTATTAGCATTGATAACATCAAGAAAATATGTTTCATCAATAACATTTGTGAATGAGGTAAAAGCCCGGCTAACATCAATTTTATCATAGCAGGTTAACCCCTTGCTTTCTACCCGTGTTTCTGCCGCTTTAAATGTTACTGTTATTGGTTCATCCTTTGGAATTGGAATTTCTATCGGCTTATAATAGAAGTTGGGTGTTTTAGTAAACCAGAAAATTTGTTCATAACTGTTTGGCGGTTGATAATTATTATTACCAGACCTTTTACCTCCACCTTTTTTGTTCCAGATAAAAGTATCTTGATGATGCCAACCAATTCCACACATTGCTGTAACAAATTTTTGCTCCACCAAATGATTAATATGTCTATCAAATGTGCCCTTCATATTCACAAATAAATTTCCACTACGCCTTGTTTTCTTAAAAACTTCTGTGTAGGTTTTAACTAAATTAATTATATGGTCTTTAACTGTTGGCTCCTGCCCCATTTCATTTTTATTCTCCTCAGTATATTTAATCTGTTTCCAGTAGGGGTGAGAAGTTAATGTAAAATCTATGCTGTTATTTTCAACCTCATCCATTTCCCAATTTGACTTGTTAAATAGGTTGTAATAACGTGTTGTAGTTGGAATTTTTAGTGCTGGTGTAGGGTTTTCTTTTTGGTTATTTCTTTCTTCAACTTTTTTTGCTGCTTTCCAAACCAAATCCACATTAGGACATTTGGTAGCCAACAATTGTAATAAGTCATTGCCGGGGTATTTTTCATCAATGCGTTCTATATACTGCATCCTTTGGAACTCTGTACTATTTGTGCCATTGTCTGCCAATTTTACAGCCTTTTGAATAGGTGTTTTTCGTTTTGGTGGTGCGGGTGTTGGTATGGGTATAGTTGTTACGGGTGTTGGTATGGGTATGAGTATAGTTGTTACGGGTGTTGGTATGGGTATAGTTGGTATTGGTGTTGGTATGGGTTTAGGTGGTATGTGTATAGTTGGTATTGGTGTTGGTATGGGTTTAGGTGTTGCTTCTTCTGGTTCATCTAAAAAAGCAAAAAAATCATCATCAGGGACATTAATCGGAAATCTTGTTGCAACTGATGCTTCTTCAAAATCAAAATCATCTGGTAGTATGATTTTAGATTTCAATTCAACTTCAATAGCCCCTTTATTGTTTTCATAATACTGTAAATCTTCCGGAGAAATCATTTTTTCACCAGCAACCATTCTATCAGCAAATGATTTCGGCGTATCAACAGGCTTTTCATCTTCCGTTGGTGCGGGTGTGGGTGGCTCTGGTGTGCCTCGGTGTCTGGGTATAGTGGCTAAAATTATTTTCACCTCCCTGTAACATTCTAGTTTTGTTTTTAGCCTGTAATTATTATTAGAATATAAAAATACCGGGTAAAATTTCGGTTCTATCATAACACGCTGGGCGTTTGCGTGTGTTTTCCCAATAGCTTTTAAAGCTTTACAAATTCTCCTGCCACCGATGCAAAGATTATCTTCTGTTAAAAAAACATCCTGTGTTTGTCCATTGGTTTTTATATCATCAATAAACTTTGCTTCATCAACCAAATCAATTGGTGAATAAACATCATCCTCCAAAAAGGTTATTAATGATAGTGGAACCAAAAAAACTTGTTTATCTATTGTCCAGTACATATGTTAGAGTTTTATAGTTTGTCTTAAAATTAAGATAAAGTAGATAATTAATTAATGTAAAAAATTCTGGCAAAAATTCTGTAAAACTTTTTTGCCTGAACTGTTGTGACGGTGTCTTAAAAAATTGATAGGGTTTATAGGTTTCACTAATAAAAGTGCTTTATTATCTTGTATATAATTCGCCATCTTCAATCTTCATATCCGCTTCATCTATCTTATCAGATAGTTTCTTTATAAGCGGTATAAAAGGCTCATATGGTGTTCCCATAAATTCGTCTATTGTTGAATACCTTACAACGCCGTTAGGAAAAGACATTCTATATTCATTTAATGTAGGGTCTTCCGATGTTAATGCTGTAATCCATACTTGCTCGCCTGCCACCCAAGTCATAAAAGTATGATTGGAACCTGCTGGCATATCCTTTTGTTTTGCTTCTATAAATGTCGTAGGTGGTTTCCCGGCATTTCGAGTTGCCGATTCAACTGCATATGAACCTAATTCTTTTATTATTTTACCGAATGCTCCCTTAGTTTGCTTTTTCATTTTGTTGTTTTAATTATCACAAAACTACGTCTAAATTTGTTAACATATACAAAAAATAACAACTATATTACTATTACATTTGAAACAGAAAGTGTAATATGTCCAAGTAAGGTTTTATCTTTAATTATTATGAAAGACTTAAAATTCAAGGACATAAAACCAGAGCGCATAAAACCAGCACATCAGGTATTAAAAACCCTTCATAAAATTTGTACTAACAAAGTGTATAATGAGATATTTTGGGAATTGGACGGCGGATATGCGCCATCATATCAGATACAATATAGAGTGCCGTTAACCAATAAGAGAATTGAAAGGAACCACTATACAAAAGTTATGAAGGAAATGAAATCTACAGGGATTGCATTAGTAGTTCCTGATAAAGTAAGTTCACGCCCTCATAAAGCATATGATAAACGCCCAGGTAAGGGTAATGAAATAAAATCAACAACATTAAATACTTTGAATAGGAATTTACTATTCCAAGTATCCACTTTCTTAATTGAAGTAAATAAAACTTGATAATGGTGGGAATGCTTCTGAATTACATGGAACATCCAGCAGGGTTATTCTTGAATATTATACTAAAGAGATTATTTCAACAGAATTTGTTAGCCATATCACTGCCAACAAATTAATGGATTTACTGAAAAACGCATAACCAACTAAAATAAACCTGCCAGAAATGACGGGTTTTATTATGTTCGCTTCATTGTCTTGTTACTCATAAATAAGTGAACAAAAATTAGATTTTTCGAGTGATTTATAGTAACTTTATAAGAACAAAAAACGACACACGGATGATCGTAAATTCGTCTAAAATATCCCCCAAATGTCCCCCAATAATTTTAAAAACAGCGATAAAACTTTGATAATCAATCAGTTGATTAGTTCAGAGGATTATACTTCTATTCTATCCATTGAACTATGAGACCAATCTTTTTAAAGAGCGGCAAAAATAAGAATTAAACACCGATCAAAACAACATTAATTGAGAAATTGAGCCATTATAAGCCATTTAGTCATTAAATTACCGCCACTTCAGCGTCCACAGCATATGCTCAATATCCCGTTCAATAAAGTCAGATGCCGGTTTCAGGGAGTCGGCATTGGGGGTAACGTTAAAATAGAGTGCACCGCGGATGAAGTTTTTAGTGGAGTCAGTAGCTGTAAACTGGTATTTCGAGGCCGCATTGCCACCCAATATATAAATAATACCCGATGAGCCGTGCTGATTCCTGAATTCTGTTGACTGAATATAATCGGCTTTTTCATGGTGAAAAAATGACATCCCGTAAGAATCCATTACCAGCTTACTAAGGGGTTGTTTGGGGGTGATTTCCTTATAAGTGATGTTTATTATTGCACCTAATTCAGGGAAATTGATATTGATCCAGTACCGGGTATCAATAGAATCTGCAAGAAACATCGTATCATGCTCCGGTACACTATATACCGGATATTCAAAAGTATAGGGGTAGCCGGGCTGGTCGAACAACTTATACAGGTGTTCGGCAGGTGTATCTATCCTGAAGTATCCAGGTGGCTTGGGTGGAAACACAGGTGGCTTGCAGGAGCCAATAAAAAATAAGCAAATTAATGCGATCAGTATCCGCTGCATGGGGTCAAAGATAAGTGATTAGTTGAAAGGTTGTCGTTCGGCTAGACTCACGATGACAAAAGTTGACTGGTTGATTGGTTGATAAGTTGACAGGTTGATTGGTTGAGTGGTTGAGTGGAATGTTTATGGGGTGAAAAGTTGACCTTTGGGGGGCTCAGGATCAGAAATAGTTGATTGGGTTGATATTGCCACTTTTTGCCTAAATTAGCCTAATTTCGCATCCTCACAAAAGCACTTATATGGCTGATCAACCAATCCCCGAACAACAACTGAATATCGAACTTTCTGAAGAAATGGCTGATGGCGAGTATGCCAACCTGGCTATTATTACCCATTCATTTGCCGAATTTGTAATAGATTTTGTGAATGTTATGCCCAACGTACCAAAAGCTAAAGTTAAATCGCGTATAGTAATGACTCCTCAGCACGCCAAGCGTCTGATGAAGGCCCTGATAGATAATGTAAAGCGCTTTGAAGCGCAATACGGCAATATCAAGGACCAGGAAACAACAGCTATGCCGTTTAATTTCGGTGCGCCTACGGCTCAGGCGTAGCCCCTCCGCCCCTAAAGGGGGGCTACCCATGTTACGGAAGACGCGAGGCAAAACTATTTTTTAACAAAACTGGACTACCGTTGATCTATGATCATTAGCCGGGAGTTTAGCAAAAAGCGAAGCCCCTTTAGGGGTTTGGGGTATGAAAATATTAATTCTCGATTTTGGTTCCCAGTACACACAACTGATTGCGCGTAACATCCGCGAATTGAATGTGTATTGCGAAATACAGCCTTGCAATAAGCCGATACAATACGATGCTGATCTAAAAGGTGTCATACTATCCGGCAGCCCCTGCTCGGTAAATGATGCCGATGCTCCGTCGCCCGATATTGCTGCCATGGCGGCGCATCTGCCGGTGTTGGCAGTATGCTATGGTGCACAGTTGCTGGCAAAGCAGGCCGGTGGTGAAGTAGGTAAATCAGCCCACCGTGAGTACGGCCGGGCGCATCTGCAGGATATTGGCCATGATCCGTTGTTCGTTGATGTTCCGCAGGGCACACAGGTATGGATGAGCCATAGCGATACGATTAAGAAGTTGCCGGAAGGATTCAAACTGATTGCGCGCACAGATAGTATACCTGTTGCAGCATTTAAGGCAAGTGATGCCTATGCAAAACATGCTGTTTACGCCATACAGTTTCACCCCGAAGTGACACATACCACCGATGGCAGGCAAATACTGAAGAACTTCCTCATAGACATATGCGGATGCAAACAAGACTGGACACCGGCTGCTTTTATACAAGAAACTGTAGCACGTATCAAGGCGCAGACTGGTGGTAAGAAAGTTGTTATGGCATTGAGCGGCGGTGTTGATTCTACCGTTGCGGCCACCCTGATACATAAAGCCATTGGTGATAACCTCTATTGCATATTTGTAGACAACGGCCTGCTGCGCAAAGGTGAGTTCGAACAGGTGCTGGAGGGGTACAAACACCTGGGCCTGAATACCAAGGGCGTGGATGCCCGCAAAACCTTTTACAAAGAACTGGAGGGAGTAAGCGATCCCGAAACAAAAAGAAAGATAATTGGCCGATTGTTTATAGAAGTTTTTCATGACGAAGCGCTGCAGCTGAAAGATGTAAGCTTCCTGGGCCAGGGTACTATTTATCCCGATGTAGTTGAATCCATGTCTGTGCATGGTGGCCCATCCCAGACGATCAAGTCGCACCACAATGTAGGTGGACTGCCGGAGATCATGCACCTGTCGCTTATTGAGCCGCTGCGCCTGTTGTTCAAAGACGAAGTGCGCAGGGTAGGCCGCGAGTTGGGCATTGATGACGTATTTATTGGCCGCCATCCATTCCCCGGTCCGGGCCTGGGCATACGCATACTTGGCGCCGTATCAGAAGAAAAAGTAAAACTGCTGCAGGAAGCAGATGCAATTTATATTCAACACCTTCGCGACAGCGGCTGGTATCATAAAATATGGCAGGCCGGAGCAATATTACTGCCCGTGCAGAGTGTGGGCGTAATGGGCGATGAACGCACCTACGAATTTACCTGTGCCCTTCGTGCCGTAACATCAGTTGACGGCATGACCGCCGACTGGGTGCATTTACCTTACGACTTATTGGCAAAGATATCCAGCGACATTATCAACCAGGTACGTGGCATCAACCGCGTGGTATATGACATCAGCTCAAAGCCACCGGCGACAATAGAATGGGAGTAGGGGACGTATTTCCCTAGAATATTAATCAGCGGTTGCACCGGATAAAAATCGAATACAATTTTTGGACATTTTCCTGAATAATGTGCTAATTTTATTCTAAACATGATCTTATGCAATCGCTGAAAAATCTTATCAAAACAAGTCTGCTGGTTTGCCTGGCTGTAGTTACAACCTTCGCGGCAATTATTTCCACATCCTGCAACCGCGACAAATGCCGTTCTACATTATGTGCCAATGGCGGGGTGTGTACTAACGGCGCCTGCACTTGTTCTATAGGTTACCAGGGAGCAAATTGTACTGTTGTTTCGAGGCTGGTGTTCATAGGCAACTGGCAGGCGCAGGGGAAAAGCTCTGCATCCGAAAGCGCTCAATATCCGGTATCAATTGTGGCTGGCAACTCCGCGATTAACAATATTATGATCGAAAATTTTCAGAATTATTTTACTTCGCCAATAAGCGCATACGTAGTAAATGACAGTTTGTATATCCCGTCCCAGCAGGTGCAGGGCAAGTCAATTTTCGGTAGTGGACAAATCAAGGTTGCAAAATATCCTGCTGCAACTACAATTGTTATCAATACAACTGCTACTGATCTTACAACCAATATCACAACAACTGAAACGGATGTTCTGACTGAGTAGTTCAGTGTTTTGAATTACAGGGAAAAGCAAAGATGGCTGCTACAACGGTATATTCCCATGCTTCCGTTTAGGCATCTTAGCAACCTTATTCTCCAGCATCTTAAAGCCCTTTATTAGCTTCGTGCGGGTCTCGTCTGGCATGATCACTTCATCAATAAAGCCCCTGGCGGCAGCTCCGTATGGGTTAGCGAACTTCTCGATATACTCTGCTTCTTTTTCTTTAAGTATAGCCTCATGGTCAGCTGCGTCCGAAATCTCTTTCTTAAAGATGATCTCTGCCGCGCCTTTTGCACCCATCACAGCTATCTCGGCTGTGGGCCATGCATAGTTAAGATCGGCGCCTATGTGTTTTGAGTTCATCACATCATATGCGCCGCCATACGCCTTGCGGGTTATTACGGTTATTTTGGGTACGGTCGCTTCGCTCAATGCATAGAGCAGTTTGGCTCCGTTTATGATGATGCCGTTCCACTCCTGGTCGGTGCCGGGCAGGAAGCCTGGCACATCTACTATCACCAGAAGTGGTATATTGAATGCATCGCAGAAACGCACAAAGCGCGCGCCCTTCTTGCTTGAGTTTATATCCAGCACACCAGCCAGGTAAGCAGGTTGATTGGCTACCACACCAATGCTTCTGCCACCGATGCGCGCAAAGCCTACCACTATATTCTCGGCATATTCTTTATGCACTTCGAGGAAAGAACCCTCATCGGCAACCTCTTCAATTACTTCCTTAATATCATAAGGCTGATTAGGATTATCAGGTATGATGCTATTTAGCTTTGCCCTTGCCTCGTCCGCGGGCTCGTATGGATAGACAGGTGCATCTTCTTCACAATTCTGCGGCATGTAACTGAGCAGTTTCTTAATATGCTCTATGCATTCCACTTCATTGGCCATTGCAAAATGTGTAACACCCGATTTTGAGGCATGTGCATGCGCGCCGCCCAGTTCCTCACTCGTTACATTTTCATGAGTCACTGTTTTCACCACATTAGGTCCGGTAACAAACATGTATGATGTATGCTCTACCATCAAAATAAAATCGGTAATGGCAGGTGAATAAACCGCGCCACCTGCACAAGGTCCCATTACAGCCGAAATCTGTGGCACCACGCCGGATGCTTTTACATTCCTGTAAAAAATATCAGCATAGCCACCAAGGGAAACCACACCTTCCTGTATCCTTGCGCCGCCGCTGTCGTTCAGGCCAACAACCGGTGCGCCGTTTTGCATGGCCAGGTCCATTACCTTTACTATTTTCTCGGCATGGGTTTCAGAAAGGCTGCCGCCGAATACGGTAAAATCCTGTGAGAACACATAAACCAGCCGGCCATGTATGGTGCCATAGCCTGTCACAACGCCATCACCAGGATATATCTCCTTCTCCATCCCGAAATCGCGGCTGCGGTGTGTGACCAGCTTGCCGATCTCTTCAAATGATCCTTCATCCAGTAATAACTGAAGCCGCTCGCGGGCGGTAAGTTTTCCTTTTTTATGCTGTGCTTCTATACGCTTTTTACCACCACCCAATAATGCTTCCTCATTCCTGCGTTTTAATAAAGCTTTCTTTTCCATAACGGCAACAAACTTAATAATAAAACCTCAAAACCTTTATACGGATATGCTATTTGAGCGATAATGGTGTCACTGGCCTGCAAGTATCGTTCTCCCATACATAATCAGGAATGAATGAGATGTCCGGAGCCTTTCCCATATCCAGCCATCGGGTGAGTGATATATATATCCGTCCCTTTACCACATCGCATATAGCGCACTTTGGGCAGGGGTAGATCATTGAGTAGCGGATAGTGGTACCATTGAATCTCCCCTTAGTCCGGTTATTTGCCTGCTCCGGTATATCACCATAGCATATTTTTCTCTTCTTATTTGTATAACTATACGCAATCCTCGATTCATTGTCCAGGTCGCTCTGGCACCGCACAAACATATCTTCCCGCACAAAAGTGCGCAGCAAACTATCTGCAGCATGTTTTATCTCTGCACGGGTGTAGCGCTGGGCGTTTGTCAGCGCAGGTAGCAGTAGCAGTATATAGAGGAGTTTTTTCATTGGGGATGTTAGATCAAAAAATTATTGTCACACGTTGGGATCAAAATACAAAAGTTGCAGTTCTGTAATTGACTTAAATTGTTTATCGGCGGTAATAAGTGGAATGTCGTAGGCGATTGCAGTTGCCGCCACTATACTGTCCGGTAATTTTAGTTTGTATTTTTTCCTGACTGAAATGGCAACGTCTTTGACCTTATCATCCAAAGGTGTTACCTCCGTTTCGTCGATGAAATTCTTGAGAAAGTGTATCTCATTTTTTGAAATAGAATGATAGCTCAGCAATTTCATTTCGGTAATTATTGAAATAAAGATGTATTGATTGTTTAAAAAAGAGGAAAGGTCTTTGTCGCCATTCAAAATATAAAGAACAATGTTTGTGTCCAATAGATATCTATCCCCATTCATCACGCAGCTTTTTTTGTATCGCCATGGGGTCTTCCTTCAGTTTTATTTTGCCTGAATACTTCTTGACATTCACACCTGCTTTGTGTGATTTTTTCTGCAATTTTTTCTTAATTAATTGCACATCTTTTTCGCTTGCGCCTTTTTTTAGGACTAAAACCATAATAACAAATTTAAGAAACTTATTTTACTCAAACAAAACAGCCCCGGAAACCGGGGCTGCTTCAATATTTACGTCACACCTCCCTTTCCAAGTTTACCCTGAGCATTTGCCGAAGGGGAGAGGACCGGGGAGAGGTCTCCTCAGAGCGCCAGATCTGCTTCATCGCTCGATGAAATCTGCGGAGCCTGCTGTATTTCTGTTACGTCTATTCTTGGTTCGTTATGCTGATGTTGCGGACGGTCACTACCTTCGCGTGGTCCACGGTCTTCGCGTGGTCCGCGATCACTGCGGTCGCGGTTGCCGCCATCACGCGGTCCACGGTCACCGCCGCCCTTGTTGCCACCACCATGCCTGTCGCCACCACGGTTGCGGTCGCCGCCACCATGCCTGTCGCCACCACCACGTGGGCGGTCATCGCCACCTTCGCGACGCTCACGCGGAGCTGGTTCTACATAACCGTCTGGTTTTGGCATCAGCACCTTACGGCTCAGGCGCAGTTTACCGGTCTTAGGGTCTGTACCTACCAGTTGTATCTTCACCTTGTCGCCTTCTTTCAGCACACCGTCAAGAGTGTCGAGGCGTTTCCAGCTAACTTCCGATATGTGCAGCAAACCCTGCTTGCCCGGCATGAACTCTACGAATGCACCGAAGGGCATAATGCTCTTCACAGTACCTTCATAAGTTGCGCCTATTTCTGGTATGGCTACTATACCACGAATCCATCCGAGCGCCTTATCAATACTTTCTTTATTGTTCGAGAATATCTTGATGATACCCTGTTCGCCAACTTCTTCTATGTTGATCTTGGCTCCGGTTTCGCGCTGTATTTCCTGTATGATCTTACCGCCCGGTCCGATTACCGCACCAATGAATTCACGGTCAATGTTCAGTTGTTCTATGCGTGGTGCATGTGGCTTCAGGTCTTCACGTGAGTTAGGGATACAGGCATACATCGCGTCGAGTATGTGTAAACGGCCGCGTTTAGCCTGCTCCAGCGCACTCATCATGATCTCCATACTCAGCCCGTCGCACTTGATGTCCATCTGTATGCCACAGATGCCATCGCGTGTACCGGTAACTTTAAAGTCCATATCACCCAGGTGATCTTCATCACCAAGTATATCTGTAAGTACGGCAAACTTGCCGGATTCTGCTATCAGGCCCATAGCCACACCACTTACGTGTTTTGGTATCGGCACACCTGCATCCATCAGCGCCAGTGAACCCGCGCAGACAGTAGCCATGGATGAAGAGCCATTGCTTTCCAGAATATCAGAAACTACACGAACGGTATAAGGATATTCAGCCGGAAGCATTTGCTTCAGTGAGCGCATAGCCAGATTGCCATGACCTACTTCGCGGCGGCTTTGTCCGCGCATCATCTTGATCTCGCCGGTAGAGAATGGCGGGAAGTTATAATGCAGTATAAATTTCAGGTAGTCAGAGGTCTGTGCGGTCTCCAGCAGCAGTTCATCATCCACAGTACCAAGAGTAATGGTAGTAAGAGATTGTGTTTCACCACGTGTGAACAAAGCACATCCGTGCGGTGAAGGCAGCAGGTCTGTTTCCATCGTCAGCGGACGAACCACTTCAAGGGTACGGCCATCCAGGCGCACCTTCTCGTTGATCATCATATCACGTATCACTTTCTTTTCCAGGTCGTGGAAGTAAGTGCCCAGCAATGCTGCATCTTCAGACTTCATATAATTTTCGGACAGCACATCGTCGCTAAACAGGGCTTTGAAATCTTCCTTCACCTGCTTGAACGCATCACCGCGCTCGTGCTTGCCCAATGCGCCCTTTGCTATTGCATAGATGCGCTCCTTGCCAAAAGTTTCAATCTTAGCTTCCAGTTCAGGGTTGGTATATGGCTTTGTATATTCACGCTTGCCGCTGATGCCTGCTTTTTCACGCAGTTCATGCTGCAGTTTTATCTGCTCACGGATAGCTTCGTGGCCCACTTCAATAGCCTTCACAAGGCCGGCTTCATCACATTCCTTTCCTTCGCCTTCCACCATCATAATGTTCTTATCGGTAGAGGCTACTATTATGTTTATGTCTGCGTCTTTCAGTTGGGTGCGTGTAGGGTTAACTACAAATACGCCATTGATACGCGCTACGCGCACTTCTGAGATAACTTCCTGGATTGGAATATCAGAAACCGCAAGGGCAGCAGATGCAGCCAGGCAAGCCATTGAATCGGGCATGATCTCGGCATCCGAAGAAATAAGCGTTACGAGCACCTGCACTTCGCACAGGTAATCATCGGGGAACAATGGGCGCAGTGCGCGGTCAATGAGGCGTGAAGTCAGTATCTCATAATCGTTCAGGCGTGCTTCACGCTTGAAGAAAGAACCCGGGATGCGGCCTGCTGATGCAAACTTTTCCTGGTAGTCAACGCTAAGCGGGAAGAACGACTGCCCCGGCTTAGGGTCATTTGAGGCTACAACAGTAGCCAGTATCATACAATTGCCCGAGCGCACTACTACTGCGCCATCGGCCTGGCGGGCCATCTTGCCCGTCTCAATGGATATTTCGCGTCCGTCGGCTGATTTCAGCGACACGGAAATTGGTTTTGGAATCATACATCAATGATTTAGTCCTCGGTAAAAAAATAGGTAGCAGACGTTATTAAATGTGACCTTTGCTACACGATAAAATGGAAACTTATTGAAACACAGCCATATAGCAACGCTGTTTGTGCAACTCAACTATACTTGAAACCGGATAAACCTGCCTGCCGGCAGGCAGGTTAGTGCATAAACGAAATGCGGGCTTTGCGAACTTGATAACTGCATAATGCGTTTATTTTCCTGATAAATATTACTCGTGTCTATGCGCCTTTGCGCCTTTGCGTGAAACATTTTTGTGCACTGATCCATCCTGTGTGAAGTATTCTACCTGGGATCGGTTTTAAAAAACAATTCCCAACCAAAGTTGGGAATAGCTCTATTATTACCGCTTATTTACGTAACCCAAGTTTTTCTATCAGACCGCGATATGATTCGAGGTTGTTGTGGCTCAGATATATGAGCAGGCGTTTGCGGCGTCCTACCATCTGCATCAGTCCGCGGTTGCTCGAGAAGTCTTTCTTATTGTCCTTCAGGTGTCCTGAGATATGATTGATACGCTCTGTGAGCATAGCGATCTGTGCTTCGATAGAGCCTGTATTGGTTTCAGTTCTACCGTAAGTTTTAAAAATGTTTGCTTTCTTTTCAGCTGTAATTTGAGCCATTTGCATCAAAATTTTAAAATGGTTATGTTTTTTTCGAGCGGCAAAGATAGGGAAATAATGTGAATTAAAAGGAATTAGTTGGAGGGGATTGGGAATTTGGATTGCAGTTACAATTTCACATAGATTGAAAAAATAAAAATTATTAAATATGAAATTGAACTTTCTATAAAATGCTTTGATCAAAATGCGGGTGTCATTTCAAGCCCACCAGCTTATCAAATTCGTCTATTAATTCCTCAAACTTATCCTTGCCATATGTTTTTTTAGCATTACGTATAGTCTGGCCCTTAATAATGCTTTTGAACTGATCAATCGTACTTTTCTGGAAAAGGAATTCAACAAATGCGCCGGCTACAGGGTACGTTATGCCTTCTTCAATGTGGTCTGACTTCCAGAAATCAAGCACGCTGCGAAATTCTTTGCTCGACAGCGCAAGTTTTTTTCTTGCAAACCCAATCCGGTTATAACCCGACTGGTCAAACGCCACTGCAACGCCCTCGTTGATTAATCTTGTATTATCGGTAGGCTCGGTTCCCCATGCCCATTAGGCAAGCGTGTGTGTCATTTCATGGCCCACTGTCTGATCAATTGCGGCATGAGTGATACAGGTTTTTGGAAGGGTAAATCCAAGTTCGCGGTGAAGGATTTGCTTTGCAAGTTCCCGGTCTATCCATACGTAGAATACTATTTTGCTTGGCAATACTGCCTGGAACACTTCATTTATTTTCACGTAGGCCGCCTCATGATCGCTGATATAGCGCTCTACTTTTTTCTGAATCCGGGCTGTGTCCTGAAAGTAATAAATAATATTCGTGCTCTCTATTTTTACCCAGTGCGGTTCCCAGGTATTCGCAGGCCCATGAGCTCCTGTTAGCTCCTGGCCATGACTATATACAGCGCACACGGTCAGGAATATTGTTAGAATGGCTTTCATCGCTGTTGGCTTCGTTTTTCAAATTCAGGCAGCATAACAGGTTATTGAATTTTTATACTTCGGGCTTTTCTGATCGTATTTTTGCTTTGACTACTGTGGATAATTATTAACACCTCAATTCTATTTTTAGCTATTCGATAGACAACCTGGTACGAAAAGAAACGCATCATTCTGTATTTCCGTGACTTGGTGGGCAGGAAACGACATTCAGTATGGTAAAGATACTTAGTTGCAAGTTCATCAATTTTAGTTACTAATTCAAGGATAAAAGTCTCTGCTGAAAAAGGAGAAAATGCATCTGTTCCATAGACAAAAATATTGTTCAGGTCTTTAGTCGCTTCCTGGGAATAGACAACTACGCGCGTTTTCTCTTCCATTTTTTAAGCATTTCTTTAACCTCATCAGACGTATAGAATGGCCCCTTTTCGGCTTCCTTAACCCTTTTTCTAAGTTCGTCATCAGTCAACGGACGTGCAAACGGTGGCACTGAACTAAGCTGTTGAGTTTTCTGTTTTTCCATACCTTAAAATTAAGAATAAATCTAGACAGGACAAATAAAATGTTCCTGAATAGGCTATAAATCAAATTTCCGCCGCTGTTGGGTGTGTCACGAATGAAAGGAGCAGGATAGTTCTTTTCAATGTTGTATAAAAGATGAAGGTAGGTCCTTCACATACGCCACCCAGCCTGGTAATCAATTCGCTACAAAAACGTCATTGTAAGGATTATGCACTGTAACTTAAAATAACTACGGAATACATTTTCACTTATACTCATAATGAGCGTAGGTTTTGATAGTTTTTATGTTATTCCGTATTACAGAATATGTAAAAATATAGTTTCCATATCAGGAAAGGGTTTTGGAAAATTCATATTCCGTAATTTTCCGAGTTACAGATTAATGTCTTTTCAATGGTCTCAGTTATATTGTTCTCTCTGCGTACTGAAAAGGGGCTTCGTTCGAAATGACCCCGAAAAAAATCGGGATATGCGGCTTTGATGGGTAGTTCGATAAGCTTACAATGACATGAATAGTAAATTAATGAAAATCAGCATTTTACAATTTACACGTTTTGTTACTCCCTTATTATGTGAGGTTGCTTCGTTCCTGCGCCACCGCTAAAGCTATGGCGGCACGCGGTCGCAATGACCTCATTTTTAATAGAACATATTGGTTAAAACATGTCATTTTCAAAGAGATTGTGTGCAACAAAAGGTCACTCACTATGACAATAGCCCCGAAAGTACAAGCGAGCGTGGCAACAGACGCCGGAGCCAGTACTGAAGCAAAGTACCTAAAATTCCTTCTTTACAACACTTTCTTTTTCTCCTGCCTGAAGGCGATGTAGGAATAGATGATGGGGATGACGGATGCGGTTACGGCTAAGCCTATAAATACCGGGAAAAAGATGGTATTTGTCAGGATGAATGGCAGTATCATGATGAGCAGGCCGGCGATGAAGTAGAGCTTGCCGCCGAGGGCGTGGGTTTTGCGCCAGACTACTTCGTTTTCGAGTGTCCATGGGGTGCGGATGCCGATGAAGTAGTTGGGTTTTACGGCCTGCATGTAGTTGCCGAGGAAGGCAAAGAGGGCGCCTACCATTACGAACATCATATTGGCATTGCCGCCGTCTTTGCTGATGGCCGACTGTATCATGAAGAATGACAGTGCAACCATAAAGAGCATCAGGAACAGCTTGAACATAAAATACTTTTTGCCCATGGCGGTTATCCTGCCCTTGGGGTCTATGAAGGGTATGACGGTGAACAGGGTATAGATGCCTATCAGCATTCCGGGTATAATGCAGATGAATGAGGCTTTGGAGCTCCATCCGTTGGGCTTACCATCCATGCCGAAGTGTGTGGGTACTGTTTCGGGCAGGGAGTTGTATACATAAAACAGGTAGGCGATGGGCAACAACATTATTAACCAGAGCCAGATCTCTTTTTTGAGTTCAAAGTTTTTCATACTTTCTATTTTTTACTTTTTACTACTTTAGACTTTCTACTTTTTAAGTTTTAAAATGAAGGTGATAAGGTCATCGAGCATGGTGGTGTTGATGGAGTAGAGTACGAATTGTCCTTTTTTTTCGCTGCTTACCAGGTCGGCCTGACGGAGGATATCGAGGTGGTGCGAGATGCTGGGTTTGGTAATGTTGAAGGCATCGGCGATCTCGCCGGCGGTGAGGTCCTTCTTTTTGAGGAGGGTAAGGATCTCGCGGCGGGTGGGGTCGTTGAGCGCTTTAAAAAGGTTATCCATTAATTGCGATTGTTAGATAATTAGACAAATGTCTAAATGTTTTTTGAAATAACCAAATTTTAGTCGAAAGTATTTCAGTCGAAAGTCGTTAGTCGAAGTATTTCAGTCGAAAGTCGTT
>CAIMDZ010000148.1 GCA_903839875.1 uncultured Bacteroidota bacterium | reverse complement strand
TTATAACTTTCAAGGGCTTCAAACCATTGCCAGTGAAGCGTTTCCTGCGGGAAATGGGTAGCCACGTGACGGGGCATAACCCATATTTGTACCTCTTATACTACTGACATTTAGCCCCTCAGGTGCATTGCTCATTGAAAAATATTTGTGTACTAACGGTAGCCCAAAGGGAGGTGCTATTTGCACCCTTATTTTTTAGACTAATTTAATTTAGGTATTGGTATTACACCTACCAATAAAATAAAAAACCGCCCCGGAATTTCTTCAGGACGGCTTCAATAAGATATTCGCTTTTATCAATGATGGTGGTGATGTGCTGCGTGCGCGTCTTCCAGCTTAAAGAAATCTTCCTCTTCTATTTCCTTTTCCTCAACATTGAATTTTGTTTCCAGGGTAGTGAACAGTTTGCCATATAGCAGGCGGCGGTAGGTTTCATCCAGCATCTTTTCGTCCTTGGCTATCTTGGACATATAGCCCTCCATCCATGGCGCCTTATCATCATCATCCGGCCCCAGGCCGAAGTAGGCAAGCACCCGTGTTTTAACATCCCTGTTCACTTCTTCCTCACTTACCGAAATTCCATTCTCCATCATCAGCTTGTCTGAAATTAACTGCCATCTGAGCTGGTGGTCGAAGCTGCCAAATTCATGTTCCACTTCCTCTGCCGATTTTTTGGTTTCACCACCTTCCATCATCCAGCGCTTAAGAAAAGCAACGGGCAAATGAATAGGTGTGTTATGCACCAGCAATTCGTATATTTCGTTCTGGAGGCGTTCCCCTGTAATCCTTTCAAATTCCTTTCCTAATTCCGCCTTTACTTTTTCCCTGAAATCAGCTTCATCTTTTATTTCTACGTTCTGGTATACCTGGGTATACAGTTCGGCGTTCAATTCATGCGGGACCAGCAGGCCCACCCTGGTAATGGTGAGCTTGTAGTATTGCTCAGCAGCTTCTTCACCAGCTTTCAGCGGATCCTTAAGGAATCCGGACAGTTCTTCTGCAGTGCACATATCAGCCGGGCGGAACACCAGTGTATCTTCCGGTTTTTTGCCCATCACCATTTCTTTCAGTTTGGCGGGCATTTTATCCAGCACCTGGGTATCTTCTATTTTCTTTTCGTCTTCAGTCACATTGCCTTCGGCATCGCATGGTTCGTAGGCAGCGTAAATGAGGTCTTCGTTTTGGGTCACTGCTTCCTGCGATTCCACTTTACCATACCTGCGGGTGATGCGTTCTATTTCATCATCCATCATCTTATCGCTTACTGCTATTTTGTAGCGTGTAAGATGCGCTTTTTCCTTTATTGCCGGTATTTCAAATTCAGGCTTCAACCCTACTTCAAAATGAAAATCAATATCTGCAGGTTGATTCATATCCAGCCTCGTACCGGCATCGGCCAATATCATGGGCTGCGCGAAGATCGCAAGCCTTTCCTTTTTCAGATAATCTTCCAGCGATTTGCCGGCAGCCTTAATCACTTCATCGTTAAACAACGACTGGCCATACATTTTGCGCAGCATACCTGCCGGCACCATGCCTTTCCGGAAACCGGGAATATTGGCGGTTTTTGCCTGTTGTTTCAGTTTTGTTTCAAACGAAGGAAAATAATCTTCCTTTGCCAGCTTTACGGTTATTTTATCATGGAGCGTACCAATGGGTGCGCGAGTTACTGTAGCCATAATTATATCTTTATATTTAAAAGGGGTGCAAAGATACAAATAAAGTGCGAAGAAAGAGGTGGTAAGCGCCGACAAATCAGCTATGGAATGATAATAATAATGATTATGATTATGTCGCAGGTATATATACTATCCGATGCCGGGCGGGGTTTACTGACCGGGACCTTGACCGCAAACCGAAATTTAGAAAAATACATTGCCAACGTGCGGAAACAGGAATCAACTGGCGACCAGCTAAACTGACAAGGTTTAAAATCAGCATCTGGCTCGTTTTGGCGCTATTCTTTCAAATCCAAATCCAATTTGAGAAAAACTACTTGTTTTGAGCCCCTTTGTCAACTTTTCATTAACGTTGGCGCTGATGTATATCAGCCTCAATTCAATCAAGGTCATCGTCACAGACTGGTTTTTTATAAAACTTTGCATCCGTATCAATGCATATTTTATGAAAACGGCTGCAATTTTCCCAGTATTCAGTTCTAATTGTTCAACCAAAACTTTCCAATTAACGAAACATATCAGATATGTAGTAATTGCCGCAATCCTTTTCCTCGTTCCCACAACAACAGTTATAGGACAGGATTACCGGGAATATCGCGGACACCCTGATGAAATCAACGGTCATCCCAGCTACAGCCAAAATATACTTAAAACCGGAGATTACCTAAGAACGAACGAATATATAACATCGCGCAACAAGAATTTTTATCTGATAATGCAGGTAGATGGTAATTTATGTATTTACCGTGGTAGTGATCCTTTGCATAATAATGGTTATGTGTGGGGTACACAAAAGACAGCGGACGGAATTGCATTCTTTGCAGTAATGCAGGTTGACGGAAATTTCTGTGTTTATAAAGGCACGAGCATGTCGGATAACAGGGGATTAGTGTGGTGTGCCATGTGCAACAGGCCCGGAAGCAGAAGATATTTTGCTATGCTGCAGGACAATGGGGTATTAACAGTTAATACAGGTGATAGTCCGCGCGACAATCATGAGGTGATATGGTCTGCGCCGTAGTTTGCATATATTTGTTTGAAAAGCCAATAGAGGGATAAATAGAGCTGCGGCTTGATTTTATTCAATCCACTCGCATATAAATCATAGTTGGGAACGGTCACTTCGCACTTAAAAATGCTCCTAAGGAACGATGACAAAATAACTTCCACCATCTTACTCCTTCTTTTCCATTTTTACGTCGTTGTAAAAGTCTTTAAATAATTTATTATTCGCAGATTTTACGCCTGGTAAAAAAGAAAAATAACTTCGCAATATAGCGGAACTTATTTTGTCATCGTTCCTAACGAAACAAAGTCAACACTTTTTATAAAACGTTTTTATAGATGTTGCTGTTTTGATAGCGTAAATGAAGCATCAGTTCAGTGCAATTTTTGTGCATTTTATTTACACCCGATAAAGAGAAAACAATTTGCAGGAGATAAACAAAAATTTGAGCACCAGACTACTTCTGGCGCTGTATGCTACACTACCCTTTGCTCTTACTTTTGAGGAAGGTGCAATGTGCATATACTATATTAACATTTGTGAAAATGTCGTTTTTTTAATAAGTTTGAAGAAGTGATTTACATAGAGTTTATCATAGATGCTCTGTATAGTTCTATTTTTGTACCAGCAAAAAAATTGCGTAACATTTGTCAAACCGTTAATGACTAAAAAATTATACCTTATTATTATCGTATTAACATCCTTGCTTTTTTCCCCGAAAAGTTACGCACAATCCTATGACCATAAAGAAAATGCTGTTTATATTTATAATTTCATTATGTATACTAAATGGACATTAAAGAACTCCGCCATTGAAGTGGGAGTGGTTGGCAATACACCCGTGGAAGAGGAGTTACGAATACTTTTTTCCAAGAAGAAAAGTTCCATCTTGTCTTATAACTTAAGAAAAATCAGCGCTGACCAAGCCTCAAAATGTGATGTGGTGATCGTCTCGGCAGCATCCTCTGCACAGTTAAAGGCGATAAATGAATCAACTCAGCATTTACCCATATTGATAATCACTGAAAAGGCAAATATGGGAAGGTTTGGCGCGTGTATTTCTTTCTTTATAAATGAAGATGATAATTACAAAACCCAATACCAGGTGAGTATGAAAAACTGCAGGGAACGAGGATTAAATATTAGTGAACAAATAAAAAACAATGCGGAGTTAATGCGATAAAATATGCTACGGAATATACTTACCATATTGACCTTGTTATGCACTATGGCATCCTTTGCACAAAAGCAGCAGCCAGAGCCAAGCAGTGATACAACAGACTTATCCAACCTTTCGCTAGAGCAGCTGGTGAGGCTGAAATCAAGGTATTCTGCAACGGAAATGGAAAAAACAATCAGTCAGGCAATTGAAACAGCTTCAAGGAATCCCCTTACACTTAGAAAGTCACCCTCCATTATATCGGTGATCACCGATGAAGAAATTGTAAGAAGCGGAGCAAGCACACTGATGGACCTATTGAAAATGGTACCGGGCATTGAATTCAACGTAGATGTTACCGGGGTAGTAGCCATATCGTTCAGAGGACTTTGGGCAAATGAAGGAAATCTGCTGCTGATGATAGATGGGCAGGAGTGCAACGAAACCGCCTACAATTCAGTTCAGTTCGGTAATCATTATCCGATAAATCAAATCAAGCGGATAGAGATCGTAAGGGGGCCTGGCTCTGCCATCTATGGTGGTGCAGCAGAATACGCGGTTATTAATATTATTACTTACAGGGGAAATGATCTGAAAGGACTGGAAGCAAATGTGACAGGAGGACAAACAGGGAACGGTTACTCGAAACAGAATATTAACGTGTCATTCGGCGATTCCAGAAAAGATCTGAATTATTCGGTCACAGGCTTCCTTGGCCGGGCACAGAGCGGCAATCTTAATTACCAGGATGTTTACGGGACTTCGTATAACCTGAACGG
>CAIMDZ010000147.1 GCA_903839875.1 uncultured Bacteroidota bacterium | reverse complement strand
GTAACAAAGGAAACCCCGGACAATATCTATCTTAATGAGGTTGATATTGAAGACATGATGAAGATAAAGGAATTTGATAGCGATCTTCAGGAGATAGTTAGGGATCTGTTTGTTATTGGGTGCAAGACTGGTCTGAGGTTTAGTGATTATTCAACTCTAACGGCTCAGAAGATAAATAATGGATTCATACATCTTACACAACAAAAAACACAAGGCCGAGTAACCATACCAATACATCCTATCGTTGCTGAAATCCTTGCAAAATATCCGGATGGTTTACCGAAATGCCCACCTAATCAAGTATTCAACCGATATCTAAAGGAAATAGGAAAGAAACTACCACAACTGGATGTAGCCTTTGAAAAAATACTCACACGTGCAGGAAAACCAGATCCGGTGACATATAAGAAGTATATGTTACTTCAGTCTCATACTGCTAGAAGGAGTTTCTGCACTAATGAGTACTTAAACGGCACGCCTACCATAACTATCATGGCTATATCCGGACATAAATCTGAGAAGTCATTTATTGCTTATATAAAAGCCGACTCCCTACAACATGCTATTCTAATGATGAAAGGCTGGCAGGAAAGAACAAAGAAGAAGGATGATAATACTGACCCGGAAGAAGTAGCTGCTTAATGAATGTGACCCAATCATTATAGTAAGACAATCAATAATGATTGATAGGAGTGATACTTATACCGGCTTCTCTAAACAAAAACAATTTTAATAAAATCTAAAATCAAATTTTATGAACGCAGCACTAAAATTAGCTTCTTTCGCAAGCAACCAAAAGTATGTAAAACTAACCCCAGTATTAACTATGGCATTGTTGGAAGCTGGCAACATCTCACATATTATTCGTATGTGGGTACAACATTCAACTGAAGGAACATCATTAGTCGGTTGGTGTTGTATTAATTTCGCACTTATTCTCTGGTGCAACTTTTACAGGGTTATGACACCCAATGAAAAAATAGCGATCTATTCGTCTCTATTCGGTATCACAGTAAATTTCTGTGCAATATTCTCGATCATCTATATCCGTTATTGGTAAGAATATTGTTGTAATAACAATCAACCTATACAGAATCAAATGACCAGTAACATAACTAGTCGCCACAGTAATTATTTATTGATTACTAAACAAGGTACTAAACAAGGTAGTCGTATGAGTAATCCAACTTACTGATTGGCTCTTTACTTAATAATAAATAAGATATGGAAACCGCCACAAAAACCGCCACAAATCATCTATAAAAAAAAGAAACCCTTACTAGGTAAGGGTTTCAGCAGCTAAGCTGCGGACCGGACGGGACTCGAACCCGCGACCTCCGCCGTGACAGGGCGGCATTCTAACCAACTGAACTACCGATCCGGGTAGTATTTTTAATCTCTTTTCGGAACCCACCCCACCTTTCGGCAGGGATGATAAGGTGGCATTCTAACCAAAAAAATTGCCGTTCCTTTTTCCGTTGGGGCTGCAAATATAGCGCCTATTTTCTAAATTCCTTAAAGATTTTTTATTTTTATTCCTGGCAGCGTTTGTGCTCAAAAACCGATTACATATCTATCCTTTTCCCTTACACTAATTGATTCTTCACGAGGTAAATATCAGTGCAAAAAAAGTCTCACCACAGCCGTTGGCGGGGCAGGCTGCAAAGGCGCAATATTTTTTTTATATTAACCAGATTGCAGCGTATTTAAGCTCGTAAATCCCATGTTGTAAGTGCACTAATTTACCCGTTTGCAGTATTGCCAACCGGAGGTTGATACAAAACAAAAATCACCTCATGATATTTTCCTTCAACCTGATTATCAAAGGCCCTCTGAATCCCAGATTTTCAACTATTGGCAGGAAGCGGCGGGCATCTTCTTTTTTAGGGAATCCTGTGATCTCCACTTTATAATCATCCCCGGTTTGCACAATGGTAACCGGATTAACTATTTTACGTGTCAGCCACGTTTTTACTATGCCTGCTGTTGTAATGTTATCGTATACATCCACCAGTATCGTATAACTTCCTTTTTCACCAATTATTCGGGGTTCGACTGGTATCTTACTACTTTCAGGACCTGTATCCTGTGCAGTTACCCTACCTACCGTCGTGTCTTTAGCGACGGGTTGTAAAATAAAATCCAATCCGTCTGCTACATCGCCGTCCCTGTTTCCGGCAATTTTTACTGTTGCAAATGCAGGCTGCGCTTTTAAATGCAGGTTATGCAATTGGGTAGAATCTACCCTTACGGTATAAGAACCGGGCGCTAAACCAAGGTAACTGTAAAAACCATCAGATTCTGTTATAACCTTGGCTGCTAGCCCTGAACTGTCAAATACATTTATCAGTATCTGCCCCTGCCCTCTCCCATCTCTGCCATTCAGAGATACTGTTCCGGAAACTTCTCCAACCACTCTTACAGGCACTTCCAGGTAGGTAAAGTTGTTTGGATTAGCAGTAACACTAAGTATTTTGTTTTTTATCTGCCAGGAAATATTATCGAAACTATTGCGTTCCAGTTCGATAATATAATTGTTATATGGCTCCAGATCAATTATCCTTATAGTTGTATCCTTCTCATTATAAAATATGCGACCGCCATTCACCCTTATTTTCAATCCGGGCACCTTTGGTTCCCCCGGATCTTTCTGTCCGTTATTATTTAAATCAAGGAAGGGCTCTATAAAAACGCCACCCCTCCCAACATTTGAACGATTGTTCAGGTTAAAATATTTAGATTTACTGTCCATTACAAGGCTGCCAGATGCAGCCTCCACCCGGCTGTATGTATTATTATTACCCTGTAGTACTGACAATGCAAGCTTTACGGCCGACAGGTCATAACGCAATCCTACCAGGAAATTATAATTACCATTAGAAAAATAATCCTGGAATTGTACACTGGCCAACCCTTTATCAGAAACCCTTTTTTCAAAAATGAATTTCATGAACACGGGTTTATTCTCTTTATAATCATATTGAACCTGCGGGCTAAAAATGATCCTCCCCGGTATAGGTATGGTCAGTCCGAGAATGCTGTATATGTAAGGTATATTGTATTCAACAATAGACGAATAAGTGCTGATATTGAAACCTAACCGGTGCACGAAACCCGTTATTACCCACTCGGCATTTGTATATTTGGTTTGCGGCACAACTACCTGGTCAAGAGTAAGCCTTGAAAACAACGATATTCCTTTAGCGGAAAGAGGCATAGTAATAACAACTTTACGCTCTTCAAGATAATTGTAATAGATAGCTGTCTGTCCTTTGGTATAATTGGTATAATCAAGATCCAGTTGTATACCAGCCGGTAACCTGTAATTAAGCAACGCCCTTGAGCGTACACCATAGGTGTATTCACCGGTAAATAACATCCTTGATGAAAGCCGTACAGAAGTATTTAAAAACGGCATTGTATTCCCCGAGGTTACAGATGAAAGATACTCGACACCACCGCCAAATGTTATATTTTCAGAAAGCCCGTAATTCATTCTTAACCTGGAGAACTTGCTGTCTTTGTTATCCTCCACTATACCTCCGCTTAAGGAGTATTCAAATTCATGCTTTGGAAGAAAATTAAAAGGTATATTGATATACTGCTGGCTTGTACGCTCTTCGCCATATGGACCATAGAACCTAAGCTTTACAATAGTGTACCCATAAATGAGCGGCACTTCAAAAGTATAATAGCCCGAAGCATCAGCCTTCTTATAATCTACCAGCACATCATTCACATACAACTCTACCGTCCAGCCAGGCTGGGTAGTATTGCTAAGGGTATAAGTGCCATAAGATTTACGGTATGTTGTCGGCGCATTGGTAACCTGCACCCCAACTACGGGCGCATAAAGTGTTGAAGTAGCCTGAGCAAATATCTTTCCTGCTACTACCTGGCGCAGCGCCGTATTATCGTTATTTACAAAACGCCACTGGTAATACTGCAGCTTTTCGGTAAAAGGCTGCTGGCTATAATAGTTGAGTGAAGCATTAAGCTCACCTCCTGCCAATACCCCGCCAAGGCCCAGGTTCAGTGTTGTCTGATCAGGGCCCTCAGATTGCTGCGAAGACATTACCGCCCAGTCTGCCATACCAAAATGAAAGAAGGGATAGCTTCTGTGAATGGAAGTATCTGCCTTAATATTACCCTGCAGCCTGTTAACATTTCGCCGCATTTGTTCCTGCTTCATTTCTATTGTTGCGGGCAATTCAAAATCTGCGCTTAAGGAAACCACTAATCTCCGGAAACTAAATACTCCGTCCAGCCCGAATACTTTCCTGAAATACTTCAACTCCATATAGAGTCCGCCTCCCGATTTTACCAGGCCATGAGGTTTTAATTCAAAGACCTTATCCTTGAAGTGAATGACCTGGTGAACTGCATCAATTAAAAAGGTATCTCTTTCATTGATAAAAAATCCCCGTATGGTATCAAAGGAAGCGGAGGGAAGGTTTTTTATTTTAATAAAATCGAAAACAGGTATAAGTGACAGGTAAAGTTCACTTTCATTATATAATGCGGGAACCTCAATATTTCCCACATTCCTCACCTCCACAGTAACGGCAATTTCATCATACACCGGTTCATTTTCTTTTTGCGCAAATACTGATAGCGGCAACAATAACAGACCCATAATAAAGAAGGCTTTCCTGGAGGGAACCAGGCTGCCTTTGAGATATTTTAACAAGGGTATTACTGAATGTGTTTCTGTCATCGGTGGGCTAAAATTAATCTTTTGGCGCTATTCCTGCATAAAAGTTACGTAGAATGAACCCGAATAGGAACCCGAAGGATTAGCCACCGGGCTGCCTACTGTTAAGGTACCCCCAATATAGATTGAATTATAGGATGGTGGATTTACTGTAGTTACAAGCGGGGATGAAGGAGAAGAGCTGCCAATATGGAGTGTGAGCGACCCGCCTGCGCTTCCATACAACGTGACATCAGGCCCGTTTAAAATTGAAATCAGCGTACCGGGGCTTGCTACAATATCAAATTCAGCCGTTCCGTAAGTAAAGCCTCCGATTGTAGTTAATACTACGCCGCCTGTGGAAGTTCTTATCCCACTTGCCGAAACCGTTACCGTGCCTCCTGAACTGCTTTGAAAAAACGCACCAAACCGCAGTCCCAATGAAGGATTAACCGAGACCGATATGGGCCGTGGGGGCGGTTGCTGGGCATACCCTGCAACAGCCAGCAAATTTATGAATATTAACAGGCATACCTGTAACAGAAACCGTTCCTTCAACGACCTGTAGACTTTTCTGATCATTTATTTCCTATAAATATTTTTTTAGACTGCTTCCCCATACCTGAATACAGGGTAGCTATGTATACTCCGGTACTTACATTCAAAGTAACTTCATGAAATCCGCTGCCGCTCAGTTCCTGCCGGGCTATCACCTGGCCGCCAACATTTGTTATTACCAGTTCCCCGGTACCATAGGTCAAATACACAAACAGGTTATGGCCTTGAGTATACGCATTCAATTCTCCGTTCACAGGCGGTATTACTATCTTTTCACCATTGGTAAACATCAGGAAGAAACGGCCTTCATACTTGCCCGCGGCAAGATTGATATTGTATTGGGGTACAGACTGAATATCGTGGCTGACGCCGGTTTTGGTATCGTAAAACCAGACATGTACGCCCGCAGGTATATTTTCAAAACTCCTGGTATTAATAGTTACCAATCCATCCCTGCCGGTTGATAAGCCCAGTGGAACAATGGTAAAACTATCGGCTGCAGGCATCACCGCCTGGATAGATAAAATGCGTTGGTCCGGTGAAACAGAATATAAATTCGGCACTTCAATATCCGTGTTCATCAGCTTAAGGGCATCCAGGTTATTATCAAACTGACCGGTAGCCTGGTCATCGAAATAGATGACCATCGCGTCAGTGCGCTTGTTCCCTGCCTGGAAGCCTGCATCAAGCCTGATAAGCGGCTTATCAGTTGATGCCGTTTGTTTATGGTAAAAAGGATTGATCGTTGTAACCCGTACCGCATTGCTGAATCCCAACGTACCCGAAACCGGGTAAGTACCATTAGAGACATGAACAAAAAATCCCTGCATGGCCGGAATAATATTATTTGCAACCCCATTGCTGGATATACCACCAACAAAAGAACTATAAGTACCATAATACCTGTTGGTGTCACCTGCATCAAAATAATAAATGGCATTATCAATGTTCGTTTTGGTCCAACCGCTTGATGCCGACCAGTCAATCGGTGATGGATACGGGTTGCCTACCAGGTTGAATCCGAGTGTATAGGTCTGGTTATGATTATAAAGGGAAGCAGACAAAGACCCGTTGTTTACAACCCCGGTTAAAGAATAAGTTGAAGAAGAAAAAGAGGTGCCGAAATTAGCGGTGTAGCCCACCATTGGTTTCAATGTGTCGGCTACAGCCGTATCAATCACCCATCCGGCATAAGTCACGTTCTCATTATACTTATACAAATTCGGAAAAGTTGCGGATAGGCTTATGTAACCGGAAAGCTGAGAAATAGTAGCCGCAACAAAGGGCGAACTGATATACCTGTAGCCATAAGTCGTATCCAGATAGCGCTGCATGGTAACATTGCCCGATATTGTACCAGAGCCGCTTCCATCAACAAGCGCGGTCTGCGAACTGGTGGATAACAAAGTAACGTTACCATTCGCATTCAGCGTACCATTGCACTTAAGGACGCTTGTCACCTTTTGACCGGAAGAACTCATACTAGTTGTGCTACCGGAGTTAACGCTCAGGCTGTTAAAAGTGGTACCCGATGAACCGTTTACAGTTTGCGCTCCGGAACCATTAAATGTAACTGTACCGCCGCGTGCAGTTAGTGCAGTGGTACCTGCATTATTTGTCCAGTTACCTGAAAGCGAAAAACTATAGTTACTTGTTGATACATCCAGCGTCCCGGCAGTGAGCGTCAGACTACCTGTGAGCGTTTTCGCACCGTTGAGCGTAATGGTAGCTCCTGTTTTATTAATAGCAACACTGCCGGCAAAAGAAGCAGGAAATTCGTTACCTGTGGTTACAGTCAGTGCATTATTTCCCAGGTTCGCGTAGCTCAGGTTGACGCCGCTATATGTTGATGGTGTAGCGCTTAAAGTTCCGTTGTCCTGAACCAGGTTCGATCCGCTGCTCATACTGAGGCTGCTGCCATTCGTAAATGCTCCGTTTTGCAGATTGAGCGTGGCGCCGGACGAAAAAGTTGTGGCTGTACTTAATGTTACACCAGCACTGTTATTGATAGTAAGGGCATTGAAAGCAGTGCCGAAGGAGCCTCCTATCGTTTGAGCAGACGATCCGCTAAATATCACTGTCCCGGAACGCGGAGTAAAAGCGGATGTGCCCGAGTTGTTTGTCCAGTTACCTGTGAGCGATATATTATAGTTGCTTGTGGATGCATCAAGTGTGCCGGCTGTCAGTGTAATATTTCCGCTCACCGCTTTGGCATTATTCAGAGTGATGGTGGCGCCGGTTTTGTTAACAACAACGTTGACGCTCCCGGTAAGTGATGTCGGGAATTCGTTGCCGGTCGTTACCGTAGTTGCATTAACTCCGAGGTTGGCATATACCAATGCTACTCCGCTGTAAGTAGCGGGCGTGGCGCTAAGGCTGCCATTGTCACATATTATTGCGGAACCCGAATTCATGGCCAGGTTGGTACCATTGGTAAATGTGCCGCTTTTCAGGTTCAATGTATCTCCTGATCCAAAAGTAGTTGCCTGAGAAAGGGTCACCCCGGCTGAATTATTGATAGTTACATCTCCGCCAGAAGTAATTGATGCAGGCAGGTACGTTCCGGTGATCTGTGCTGATGTGCCATTAAAAATATAATTTGCGCCGCCGCTGAATGATGTTGTCCAATTTGCAGATTGCACCACTCCGTTACTAGAGCCGCCAAGTCCGTTAGCATTTGCCGTAATCAAAGTAGCCCCTGAATTAACAGTAAACACACAATTTGCCGCTGTCGCTGCAAATGAGGTTGTTTTTGTATCTAAAGTTCCGTTTACAGTTACTGTTCCGCGCCAGTCTGGCGTGCCGGCTGTCCATCCATTCAATGTAATGGCAGAAGAAGTACCCGTGAGCTGAACATAGGTACCTGAGTTGATCGTAATGTTAAGCCACGGCAGAGTTCCACCATTAGAAACCGTAAAAACCTGAGGGCTCGATGAGGTACCGGCGCCGTCAAAATCAATGATTCCGTTAAGACCCCCCCCTACTCCGGTAGTTTGAAGGAGGAAGCTACCTGATAATGTTAGATTTTGTGACAAATTAAGATATGAATTATAGGTAGCTGTCGTATTAGCATTCAAATCCATTGCCCCCCCGCTCAATGTGCAATTACCTAAAATGTTAAGATTAAACAATGAATTTGTACTGCTCAGGGTAACAGCCCCGGACGTCTGGATATAATTGCCAGCAACGATTGTGGTTCCGTTTGTAAATGAAACATTGCCGCTCGTCGAAACGGTAAGATTACCGAAGGTAGTCACGGGTAAGGTATAGGAAACAGAACCACTATAATTCACGGTGCTGTTCGCAGCCAATGTGCCTAAAGCAGGAACAGTCGAATTCTGTAAAGTTAACGTAGAGTTGTTGGAAATATTTATAGTGCCTGTCAATGCATAAGAAGACGGTATCGTAAAATTAATAGCTGTGGAACTGTCTCCAAGCATTACGCTGGAGCCGGTTCCGCTTACCGTCCATGCCCCGGTTAATGTTGGGGCAGTATTATTTATAACCTGGAAAGTAATGCCGGCAGTTGTGAAATTAGGAGGGTTGATACCGGTACCATTCCTTGCAGACCACCAGGATGTGGTTAGATTTAATGCGCCTGTAGCACCTGAATAATAAGTTGTAGGGGCTGGATTAACCGTTACAATGGTGGTATATACCGTTCCGGGGCTGCAGCCGGAATAGCCCGTGCCATTAGTGACGGTTAAAGAATAAGTGGTCGTAACCGTTGGCGTGGCAGTCGGGTTTTGAACGGTAGCAGATGACAGGTTTGCACCCGACCAGGTATATGCGCTTGCCCCGCCAGCCGGGTTGGCGGTGAGCGTAACGGTCCCTCCGGCGTATATGGGCCCGCTATTGGTGGGCGACGCCGTTGGGGCGGCATTCACCGTAACCGTAGTAGTGTATACAGTAGCCGGGCTGCAGCCGGAATAGCCCGTTCCGTAACTTACCGTCAGGGAGTAGGTGCTTGTAACCGTAGGCGTCGCAACGGGATTCTGGGCCGTTGTGGACGATAAGTTGCTTCCGCTCCAGGTGTAAGTATTCGTGCTGCCTCCCGGGTTGGCGGTCAGCGTAACGGTTCCACCGGCGCATATCGGACCGCTGTTAGTGGGCGATGCTGTTGGGGTTGCATTCACTGTAGCAGTAGTTGTGTAATTAACACTGCAGCCTGCACCTGTTCCATTGCTTACTGTTACCGTGTAAGTGCCGCTGGCCGATGTGGTTGCAGCAGGTACGGTAGCAGTAGCTGATGTTGAGCTGGTAATAGCTACAGGCCCCGACCATAAATAAGCGGTAACATTTGAGGGACTGTTAGCGGTAAGCGTCAATGTAACACCGGCACATATAGGGCTGCTGTTGGTAGCGCTGCTGAGCGAAGGTGCAGCGTTTACCGTTACAGGAGTGGTATTTCTGCAACCTGTACTAAGCTGGTAGGTAATGGTGCTGGTACCTGATGCCACACCTGTCACCGCGCCGGATGAGGATCCGACAGTTGCAATACTTGTTGCGCTGCTGCTCCAGGTACCTCCCGACGGAGAGGAGCTTAAAGTAGAGGAAGCAGTTCCGCATATCCTTGCGGTGCCTGTAATTGTTGACGGTGTTGTATTTACGGTTACCGTTTGTATTGCATAACAACCTGTGGCTGTGAAAATATAGGAAATGGTTGCTGTACCCGCCGATACTCCGGTAACAATACCTGTAGAACCTATTGTTGCTATCGCGGTGTTGCTGCTGCTCCATGTTCCGCCACCTGATGAATTCACAAGTGTGGTTGTTCCGCCAACGCAAACATTGAATGTACCTGTAATTGGCACAGGAGCCGCATAAATGGTGATGGTGGAGGAATCAAAATCCATACCGCAGCCATTAGTCAGTGTATAGGATATCAATGTAGTGCCGGCATATACTCCGGTCACTACACCTGTACCGGACCCAATAGTTGCAACACTTGTAATATCACTGGTCCATATACCGCCGCTTACCGAATTAGTCAATGAGATGGTTGACCCTTCACATAATGCCAGAGGGCCTGCAATTGTATCTACACTCGGTAAAGGATTTACGGTTACAGGTATTGTAGTATATGCGGAACCGCAACTATTGGTATAAGTATACGTTATAGTAGTAGTGCCCCCTCCCATGCCGGTAGCATTACCGGTTCCGTCAATGATAGCAATAGTCGTATCATTGGCGCTCCACACCCCTCCGGTTACAGCGTCACTTAAAATTGCAGCACTCGCTTCACAAAAAGTAGTGGCGCCGGTTATTGTCCCCGCATACGGTAGCGGATTTACCGTTAATGGAGTAGTAATGACACAACTTGTAGGCAGAGTATAGGTAATTGTTGTATTGCCTGCCAATACCCCGGTAACGACCCCTGAAGAAGTACCCACTGTGGCTATACTGCCGCTGCTGCTGCTCCAGGTACCACTGCCGGCATCACTTAGTGTAGTTGTGGCGCCTGCGCAAACAACGGCAGTGCCGCTTATTGCTGATGGCAATGGGTTAATTGTTACATTGGTAGTGGTTGTACAGCCTGTTGCAAGTGTATAGGTTATTTTTGCATTGCCCGACACTATTCCGGTTACTATGCCCGTAGAAGACCCAATAGTTGCCCTGGCCGGGTTACTGCTGACCCATGTACCTCCTCCGGCATCACTTAAGGTAGTTGTTAACCCTACGCAAGCGGTGGCAGTTCCGGATATAGAAGATGGTAGTGGGTTAACGGTTACAACTTTAGTAGTAATACATCCGGTACTTAAAGTATACGTAACAGTAGCTGTGCCGGATGCTACTCCCGTAACAACCCCTGTACCTGTACCAATACCTGCCACACCCGTATTACTGCTGCTCCATGCGCCACCACCTGTACCATCGCTTAAGGTAGTGGTGGAACCGGTGCAAACTGCTGCAGTGCCGGTAATGGATGATGGCAGCGCATTAACGGTAAAACCGGTAGTCATTAAACATCCGGTTGCAAGTGTGTAAGTTATTGTACAGGTACCTGCCGCAACCCCGGTTACTATTCCTGTTGACCCAATGGTTGCAATACCCGTATTGCTGCTGCTCCATGTGCCGCCTCCGGCATCACTTAGAGTAGTTGTAAGTCCGACGCAAACATTTGTTGTTCCGGAAATGGATGATGGTAATGCATTAACTGTAAAAGTTTTTGTCGCCGCAGTTCCGCAACCTGTAGCATAACTGATTGTTGCTGTACCCGCGGCAACTCCGGTTACTACTCCTGTAAGCGAGGCTACAGTTGCAATACCCGTATTACTGCTGCTCCATGTGCCATAAGGCGTTCCATCACTTAAGGTGGCTGTTAAACCAACACAGGCACTTCCCGTTCCTGTAACAGATGCAGGTGTGATATTAACGGTCACAATGGCAATAGAAGTGCAACCGCCATTTACGTAGGAAATTGTCGCTGTTCCTCCCGATACTCCTGTCACTAAACCTGTAGTGGAACCAACAGTAGCAATACCGGTACTTCCGCTGGTCCAGGTACCACCTGATAACGCATCGCTTAATGTAGTAGTAGCGCCGGAACATACCGTCATAGTTCCAGTTATCGGGGAATTACCTACAGTAACAGTTTTTGTGGCCGCAGTTCCGCAGCCGGTGGAGTATGTAATTGTCGCAGATCCGTTTGCTACCCCTGTCACTACCCCCGTTGTGGATCCAACACTGGCAATGCCGGTATTACTGCTGGTCCATAGTCCGTAAGAAGTGGCATCAGTATAGGTAATGGATTGCCCGGAGCAAACTGATGTAGCCCCGCTGATGGTAGCAGGTGTAGTCTTAACTGTTACTGTTGTAGTAGCAATGCAACCTGTACCAAGCGTATAGGTGATGTTGGTTGTGCCTGCGGCTAGCCCCGTTACAATACCTGTTGAACCAACAGTTCCTATTCCTGTATTACTACTGCTCCATGTCCCTCCTCCGGTTGCATCGCTTAGGGAAGTAGTTCCGCCAACACAAACTGAAAGAGTGCCTGTAATAGCAGCAGGCAATGGATTTATGGTAACTGTTACACTTCCCTCTGTACCCCAGCAACCAGCAACTGACTGCGCCCTGAAATAATAGGTACCGGAAGAACTTACAGTTTGTGAAGCAGATGGATTAGCAATAGAAGTTCCGCCTGAGGTTGTTCCCTCGTAATAAATTGTTCCGCTACCGCCATTAGATGCTGTTATTGTAGCGCTGCCGCAAAAAGCTCCTCCGCCGCTTGCCGTTACAGTTGCAGGTAGTGGATTTACCGTTACGATTACACTTCCCTCCGTACCCCAGCAACCTGCTGATGACTGCGCCCGGAAAAAAAAGGTATCAGAAACGCTCACACTCTGAGAGGTGGAAGGTGTAGCCGTTGATGTGCCGCCTGATGTTGCCCCCTGGTAATAGATGGTTCCGCTGCTACCATTGGATGCAGTAATGGTTGCGCTGCCGCAATAAGCGCCTGCACCGCTTGCAGTTACGGCTGTTGGTAAAGTATTTATAGTAAAAGCTGCCACATTACTATCCGGAATCACAATGGTACAGCCTCCCAAAATACCTAAAGAGTTCACTGTTACAGTGGTAGCTCCTGCGGTATCAAGTATATATGATTTTATCGGGAAAGTACCGCTGCTGCTTCCCATGGTCAATGTATCTGTAAAACCCACACCGCTATTTGCACCTGACAGGTTGTAGGTAGCAATAAAAGTACCACTGCCCAGAGTGGTGGAATTAACAGTCACTGCCGACCCCGTGCCAAAGCATGGCGACGTTGCTGTCAGTGAAGAATAATTGGCAATATTAGGGGTGGCATTTACAGTCATTGTTATAGTGCCGGAAGTTGCTGCGGCAGATGTAATACAAGTATTACTGATTAGCCCGCAAACAATCGCATCGCCATTCGCCAATGCTGTACTTGAATAAGTAGAATTGGTAGCGCCGGTAATATTTGTCCCGTTCTTTTTCCATTGATAAGTTGGGGCAGTACCACCATTAGTGGGAGTAGCTGTAAATGCCACATTTGTTCCTGAGCAAATGGCCCCGGAAGGTGATGCCGATATAGAAACCGATGCAGTACCGGTGGTTGCAGTAGTTCGTGTTAGTGTGCCAAAGTTCTTAGTGGTAGAAACCCCGGAAAATGTTCCGGTAATTGAGGAGGGGTGAATATTACCATTTGAAGCTGATGTACTGGTTGCCTGAACCTGCAAACCGGTAATGGTAAAATTATCAGTAAGACTCTTACCTGTACCTGCTATTACAATTGTCAGTGCGGTTGAGGTAAATGTGCCTCGTGTTACACTGGTAATATTTCTGGCGGTTGTAAAAAAAAGCGTGGGGTTAACCGCTGAGTTAAACTGCCAGCCGGTGGGTGGGGCCAGCACCAGAGTCACAGACCATGAACCGTAAGTATTACCCATGTCTGCCTTATTACCTTCACTAATGGTCATTGTTCCCAAAGTGGTCCAGCGTGGAGCGCTGCCTGTTGTTGCATAGTTGGTACAAATGGAAGCATTAGCAGCAGTAACTGAAATGGTGGCATAACCTGAATAACTCATGCAGCAAAGAAGTAACATCAATAATAATGTTACCTTTTTTTTCAGGATCATCTGTTTCAAATGGTTCAGCACAATATTTTTTTTAGCAACAGAATTCGTTTTTTAAATTTATTTTAATTCCACTTCACCTTCCACACTTTTCTCCGTTTTATCACTCATTTGTAACTTATAGGTTACATGCAGTTTCCCTTTATTATACCCTATATTTTTATCGTCATCCAGTTCCACTTTAAACCTGCGGATACTGTTTGGCGTATATACCCCTACTCCTTTCACCATTTTTACCTGCGTTGATTTTCCTGCGGGTGAAATATAATCTACGAAAAGGTCTCCGTAAACGGACATGCTTCCGGTACGGTTGAACGTAACAGTAAGTAAAGGTTTTTCCTCTGTCACTGCGAAGTTCAGGTCAGAGAGTTTTACATCACTCGTATTTTCACCTACCCGAATTATTACCGGTATTGTAATACCGAAAATAGGTTTTAGCGAAATAGATATCCCTCCTGTATCTTTTTTGCTGCTATTATCACCAAGTGGCTTTTCATCGGGTACCGCTCTGAAATACAAATGCGACCGGTATTCGCCCGGCGACATCTGGCTGGTTTTTATGAGTTGCATTTTCACCACCTGCGATTCATTGGGCGCAAGGGTTACTTTCCTTGGAAAAAACCTCAGGAATGTATCTGCAAATCTCTGGCCCGAATCAGGAACCATGATTTCTTCGAATGATCCGTCCTCTTTCATTCTTATTTCTTTCAGCGAAACAGCAAACGTAGCTGTATCCTTACCCACATTCGCCAGGCTTATCTCCTGCGATTTTTTCGAACCTTCAAAAACTATGCGTAACGGAGAGATCAGCAAGTCGCCCTGCGCCATCCCTTTGGTGCAGCAGCACATCAGAATTATCCCGGCTATTAAGAACTTAAAATTTAAAGAAATACCGGTTGAAGAAGGTCTGGTCAGAAATGCTGAATTGGTCATGAATTTCTATTGTTAAATAAATAAATATGCACTAATTACCCATATGAAACAGAAGCAGTCGTTTCCCCTATCGAATGGACAAAGCTTTATACATTAATTTTTGTTATCAAAATTAATGAAAGCACTGCACGTCCGGTAAACAAAGTTATCCACAGACGTTAACATTACAAAAGTAACGAAAAGAGAAATAACTTGTTAATTATTAACAACTGAAAATAAGCAATAAGCAGCGACATTTTATCAATAAAATAAAGAGCCTAACAATATATTCTTCTATACTTATTTCAAAATGGTTGTACTTTGCTTGCTACACTATCTTGATTATATTGTAATGTGATCTGTTGTATTACATTACTGATCATCTCCAGGTCTCTTTCTCCTTTTGTTATATAATCATACGCGCCATACTTCATTGCAGCATGCATTATTTCTGTATCCCTGTTCGAAGAAATCATTAACAAATATATGTTAGGATTGAACTGTTTTATTCTTTGAAGAACTTCTATCCCGTTTAATGGATGCATATCATAATCCATGAAAATAATATCAGGTTGCAGATTTAACTTTTTTAAGCAATCATATCCATTATCAAAAACATTATTGTTATTATACCCAAGATTATTAAGATGCTGCTGATAAAGGCTCCTGGAAAAAGGATCATCGTCAACTATAAAAAATTTCAAATTATTTGTACGATTCATTGTTTCTATTTTGAAATGATAATAGCCAATAGCATGCCACTTTTCTAACTCATTGATTTTCAATGATAAAGTTCTTAACAATTAAAAAACATTTTCCAATGAATAGATGTAAATTCCAGAGAATGGAAATCACTTCAATATTCATTATGAAGATATAAATTTTATAAAAATTAGAAAAATTTAGGTTAATGTGTATATTTATGAGAAATTTCCATTTCATGGAACAATTCAGAATATTTATAGTAGAAGATGATCCCTGGTACGGCGAAATTCTTGAATACCACCTTTCGCAAAACCCGGATCATGAAATATACAGGTACACTACCGGGAAAGAGTGTCTGGCCAACCTTTCAAAAAAACCCGGGCTCATCAGTGTAGATTACTCGTTGCCGGATACCAACGGTTTGGAACTGCTGAAAAAAATCAAAGAGTACAATTCAGCCATCCCGGTGGTCATTATCAGCGGACAGGAAGATGTAAGTACAGCCGTTGAGTTATTGAAAAAAGGAGCCTCCGATTATTTCATTAAAGATGATAATACCAAGGAGTTGCTCTGGATTGCTATTGGCCGTATTAAGGAGCGCCAGTCGCTGGTGAAGGAAGTGGAAGACCTGAAAGAAGAACTTGGGCAAAAGTATGATTTCACAAAAGCCATTAAAGGGAACAGCCCTTCAATGCTTAAAATATTCTCCCTGCTTGAAAAAGCGTCACGTACTAATATTAATGTCTCCATAACAGGCGAAACAGGTACGGGCAAAGAAGTGGTAGCAAAAGCTATTCACTATAATTCAGAACGAAAGAAGAAGCCTTTTGTCGCCGTGAATATGGCCGCAATTCCCAGAGAACTGATTGAAAGTGAATTATTCGGGCATGAAAAAGGGTCTTTTACGGGAGCGTTAACCAGGAAGATAGGAAAATTTGAAGAAGCCAATAAGGGTACCTTGTTCCTCGATGAAATTGCGGAACTTGACCTGAGCCTTCAAAGTAAAATTCTCAGGGTATTGCAGGAACGGGAATTGATAAGAGTAGGCGGCAATGAAAAAGTGCCGCTCGATGTAAGGCTGATTGTTGCTACCCACAAAAACCTGCTTGATGAAGTAAAGAAAGGACATTTCCGCGAAGATCTTTTTTACAGGATCATGGGCTTGCCGGTAGATCTTCCTCCTTTAAGGGAAAGAGGTAATGATATTTTATTGCTTGCTAAGTTTTTCCTTGATGAATTTTGCAAGAGCAATAAGCTGGGTAACATAGGTATTTCGCCCGAGGCAAAGGAAAAACTCATGAAGTATAGCTTCCCCGGCAACGTGCGTGAGCTTAAAGCAATTATAGATCTTTCCGCCGTTATGGGTGACGGCCAAAACATTAATGCCGACGATATTTTCTTTGCTTCTGCTTCAGGCGATCTGCTTTCAGCTTCTGAAAAAACAATGAAGGAATACACTGCTGATATTATTAAACACTTCCTGAAAAAATATGATAACAATGTTGTAAAAGTTGCTGATAAACTGGATATCGGGAAGTCTACTATTTATAAGATGATACAGAATAACGAACTGACGCTGAACTAACCATTTTCACATGACTACCAGGGAATTACAGGAAGAACTTGAAAAGGAAAGGGCAATATTAAAAGCAACGAAAGACCGTATTGCTATTCAGGATAAGGAATTGGAAAAATTAAGAAAGGAATCGCTGCTCCACCGGAATACGGAAGATGCTCTTGAGGATGCCAATACCCGGCTTACGGAATTGATCAGCAATTTACATGCCGGCATTTTGGTACTCGACGAAAACAGGAAAACCATTCTTGTCAATGAACCCTTCTGCCAGCAATTCGGAATATCTGTTTTACCTGAAACACTTATTGGAACAGACGGACTAAAAATTATTGATTACATCAAACATCTATTCAAAGACCCTGATAAGTTTACAAAACTGACAGAAGAAATAATTGCCGAAAGAAAACCGGTAATAGATGATGAAATCAAAATGGTAAGCGGCCATATATTCAGCCGGGATCACATTCCTGTATTTTCACAGGGAATTTATAAAGGCCATTTATGGAAATATACGGATATCACCAGGAATAAAACTATAGGCGATACTTTTGAAACCCAACGGAAATTTTATGAGCAGATCTTAAATAACATTCCTGCCGACATTGTGGTTTTTGACCAGGACCAAAAATATTTATTTGTAAATCCAGTAGCGGTAAGTAAAGCCGAAACGCGGAAGTGGATGATTGGTAAAACAATTGAAGAATACGGTATAAAAACAAATAAGCCACCCGAAATATCGAATGCCAGGCAAATCGGACTTGAAACCGTCATTGCCACGAAAACCCCAAAACAATGGGAAGAAAAGTATACTTCACCGAACGGTGATGTGGCATATCGTTTACGTATTATGTACCCGGTTTTAGATGGCAATGGAGCAGTTGAAATTGTTATTGCCTATGGCGTAGATATTACGGAACGGCGTAAAATTGAAGACCATATTCAGTTAAGTGAAAAAAGGTACCGGGATATTTTCAATTTCAGTGAAGCATGGATTTGTACACACGACCTGCACGGCAGAATAATTACTATCAACCCTTCAGCCTGCAAAATCCTTGGATATACTGAAATTGAATTGATTGGCAAAACAATTGATTCCCTCATGCCCGAAAAAGTCCGGGCACAGTTTTCAGAATACTACCTCCGACAAATCGCTAATTATGGAAAGGCTGATGGCATAATGAGCATAAGCTGCAAGAGCGGGAAAACCATTCACCTGCTTTACCAGAACTACCTGGTCTATGAAGACGATACTGAGCCATATGTTATTGGGTTTGCACAAAACATCACACAACGTATTTATGCCGAAGAGGCGTTAAAAAGAAGCGAAGAAAAATACAAAGGCATCATTGAAAATATGAACCTGGGAATGATTGAGATGGACAATGAAGAACGTATTCTTTCTGTTAACCAGCGGTTGTGTACTATGAGCGGGTATGAACTGGATGAACTGATTGGCAAAAAAGCTACAGATCTTTTACTTGTAGGGACGAGTTTAAAAAGAACCCGCAATCAGCTTTCCAGGGGACAATTCGGGATTAACACCAGTTTTGAATTAGCTGTAAAAACCAAAACAGGTGAAGACAGGTGGTGGCTTACCAGCGCAACAACTGTCTATAACCAGGATAACAGTGAGAGAGGAACAATAAGTATACTGCTCGATATTACAGAGCAAAAAAAACTCGCAGTACAATTAAAAGAAGCAAAAAAGGAAACCGAAAGATCCTCCAGGTCTAAAGATATTTTTCTCACAAACATGAGCCATGAGATCCGCACGCCGCTCAATGCGATCATGGGACTGGGAAAACTGTTAAGTAAAAGCGATCTGAGCACCCAGCAAAAGAATTACCTGAACGGCATCGAAAATGCCTCTTCAAACTTATTGGGCATTGTAAACGACCTGCTCGATTTCTCTAAAATAGAAGCCGGGAAAATAACACTGGAAAAAATAAGCATGAGCCTGGAAACTATTTCAAAGCAGGCTGTTAATGTTCTATCACATAAAGCCGAAGAAAAAGGATTGATACTGAGCTATGAAATAGACCCTGCAATTGCCCCTGTGTTGATTGGCGATCCGTTTCGTGTTAACCAGGTATTCATGAATATGCTCAGTAACTGCATTAAGTTTACAGAGAAAGGATCGGTTTATTTAAAAGCATTCCTTATTGAAGAATCAGAAGGCGTACAAAAAATACTTGTTGAGGTCGAAGATACCGGTGTAGGAATAAATGAGGAATACCTGGATGTCATTTTCAATAAATTCACCCAGGAAGATGAAACAGTTGCACGCAAATTCGGTGGAACCGGTCTCGGCATGAGCATTACAAAGCAGCTTATGGAATTAATGGGCGGTACCATTAAGGTGAATAGCAAGAAGAATGTTGGCACAACTATTTCTTTAACTTTTAAATTCAGTATTGGTACCTCCAGAGTATTCGAAAAGAAAAGAACAATTAAGAATGATACCGGCAATATTAGTGGCAAAAGAATTTTGCTGGTAGAAGATAATAATCTGAACAGATTATTGGCATATACTATACTCTCTGAATACGGCGCTATAGTCAGAGAAGCCGAAAACGGTTTACAGGCAGTTGAAATAGTGAGAAATGAAACCTTTGACCTTATTTTGATGGATATACAGATGCCGGTAATGGACGGTATCCAGGCTACAGCCATTATCCGAAAGGAAATTAATAGTACCATACCTATTCTGGCATTGACAGCCAATGCAATTAAAGGCAAGGAGCATCAATTTATAGATGCAGGGATGAATGATTATATATTTAAACCCTACAACGAAATAAACCTGGTTAACCCCATTGCGAAATGGCTGAATAAACCTGAAGTGGTAGCAGATCTGGTTCCATTTGAACCTGAACCGGTAACACCTGCCGTGGTGGCGCAACAGGTATTGGCTGATGAAGAACCTCTAACTCATGAAAATATGTATGATCTTGGCAAATTACTGAACATGGCAAGAAACGACCCTGGGTTTATTACCAAAATGCTGAAGCTCTTTATTGAAGAAACACCACAGTCTGTAACTAAAATTGTTGAAGGATACCAGGCCGGTGATTTTGCCACAGTCAGGTATTACGCCCATCGCATGAAGCCATCCATTACAAATTTAGGCATCCATAGTCTCAAAGATGATATTCTCAAAATTGAATTCATGAAAGATGACGACCCTGAAATTCCAGAATTGATCAGCAAACTGGATAAAGTTATTGGTAAAGTAATTGAAAAGATGAAAGATGAATATGATTTATCCTGAAAAATTGATCATTCCTTATTCTAATTGACTAAAAAATACCTGCGCTCCAGCGATGTAATAATTCTTTTTCCACAACCATTAATGGCTTCTTTGAAGCCGATGGATTTGAAAAACCATAGAAATTTATTGGTCGTAATGCGGTAAATACCGCTTTTTGGCGGTATGGCGATCTTAAAATCGGTATGCATTAAACCCGGCGTTTGGTGTATGCCCCAAATTCAGCAATAACCTTTGCGTTAGAATCGCTCATTCCTTGTTAACAAATATTTGGACAATAACAATTCATCCCACTTCCCCCCATTATACTTATGGCCTCATTTCTCCATTTTACGGAAAAAATCTCCTCTACCTGGAAAAAAGCATGCTATTGAATAATTATAAATAATTGATTATCAATGTTTTATAACTTTGGCATGCAATTGGCATTATACTAGTTGTACAAAACAACTCAAACAAACTAACAACTCAAACAAACAAACTAAAACGTACTAAAGTGAAAAACATCTTCAAAGTACTCATAACAGCCTCAGTGGCATTAGCTATCTCAGATAGCTCTTTCGCACAGGCAACAGCAACAGCATCTGCTAATGCAAACATTATCACGCCTATCTCTATCGTTAAGACAGTAGATATGCATTTCGGTAATGTGGCCGTTTCTGCAACAATAGCAGGTACAGCGGTTCTTGCTCCTGCCGGCACTCGTACCACAGGCGGAGCAGGTGGTGTAACTCTCCCTGCAACAACCGGTACTGTATCTGCAGCCAGTTTCACCGTTTCCGGACAGGCAAGCTACACTTACGCAATCACTTTGCCATCATCCTGCACCATCACTGACGGCGCAAGTCACAACATGACTGTGAATACATTCACCAGCAGCCCATCAGCTACAGGCACTTTAAGTACCGGCGGTACACAGACTTTGAACGTAGGCGCCACCCTGATTGTATCAGCAGGACAGGTATCAGGAACTTACTCCAACTCAACTGGCGTTCCGGTAACAGTTAACTATAACTAGTAGAAAGTCCTTAGTCTAAAGTTCGCGAATATTTCAAACGCTCCGGTTTCGGGGCGTTTTTCTTTTGGAAGAACCATTCAAAATTTTAAACCTGAAATTCAGCTATCCAATTTTCGGGTAAATTATTTCGAAATTGCCGGGGCAATAAATGTAACCGTTTTCGAATGCTCACTTACGCTCCCGTCTTCTTTAACAGCCTGCATTGAGTATTCATTGGCAGCACCCTCCCGGAGAACCGGCATTATGTATTCCCTGGAATTTTTATTCAGCAACTGCTCACCCGCTATCATAACTTTATTCTGAAACAACCTGAACCCTTTCACGCCTGTAATATCATTATATTGCCATTTTATCACTGCTTTATTACTATCAGCCTCCACTTTAATGATAACCGGCGGTGCAAAATCAGCACCCGGGGTCTGCACCGTTACAGTATCGCTAAAAATACTTTCCGCACCCGATTTGCTTATTGCAGATACATAAAAGCTGTACTGAACCCGTCCGGCATCTTTGAAGAAAAATGTATAATCACGATTCCCCACCCTATGATCCAAATTCAAAACAGAAAACTTGCTGGTAACAGGGTCACTGCCATATACATTGTAGTCAACAGTTAAGGTATCCCCTTTCATAGGAGGGTCCCACGTGAGGTGAATCTTATTTTCTTTATTGGCAACTTCTTGCTTTACTTTAAGGTTTTGCGGCGCAGGTGGCTCATTGATCGGGAAGTAATTATACAACCTTTCAATACCCGGCACTAATGTCCGGTCATTATATACAGCCACCACATGAAACCTCATGTAACTGCTTACCGGCGATGGAGTTTTATCTGTATAACTTCGTAATGCCGGATCCAAAAGAGATGATACCTTTACATATCCCGACGGCATATTATCTTTCCCGAGGTAAAACCCTTTCAGGAACCGCTCATATTCTTTTGGAAAACTCCATTTAACATTAATACCTTCTTTAAAATAATACCCTAAAGAAGTAACCTCTGTTACTTCAGCTTTTTTATACTCATTTGGATGGTCAGCCGGATTATAGGTATAGGACCTGATAATGCCTTCAATACCAAAAATTGACTCTGCGCTAATACTGTATTGTAAGGGTATTGTGCTATTGGCAGATTTATCATTCCATGTAAATTCTGCGGGATCTTTACTGTCGGCAGCAGTGATGGGTGTATCATTGAGCCTGATGCCCTGCCGGTAAATATTGAACCCTGTTACATCTGCCGCTTTCATTTTGTTAATATCTGCGTTCCAGATTACCTGCACGCCCTTGTTCGTTGTGGATGCCCTGGAGGTTATTTCCTGCACTGTATTCAGATCAGGTATCTCGCCATAATTCCATGAAGATGCAGCCAGCATCTTGCCGGTACCCTGGATAAAAAGACCATACTGGTAATCTGTTTTATTTTTTACAGAATAATCAATATAGGCAAACCCATTCATGAGCGCGAATTCATAATCGTGTGCCATCTTGTCGCACATTTCCTGCAGTGCTTTCTCATCTGCAATCAGTTTTTGAAAGAATTCGGTATTCTCAGTTTCTTTCAATTTATGGCTGGAAAGTAATTTAAAAAGCCTTGCTTTCAACAGGCTCTCTTCATCTTTATTAGCAGCTACGACCGACAATTTTTTCTTCATGGAAATGCCGGGGATGATTGGTTCGCTGTTAAGCTTTACCCAATCCTGCAAACCTTCCTTTCTTTTTATATCAAATCCGGTCAGTTGGTTGTTCCAGGTTTTAACAAACCACACAAGCATAACTTTTTTGCCGTCCGGACTCTGAACCAACAGGTGGGCATTGTCATTTTGTGCAAACAGCGTTTGTCCGCATAACAGGAACAACATAACAATAGAAATATATCCTTTCATAGATGATATGGTTATCAATTCAATTAAATAGTTAGGAACGATGACAAAATAACTTCCACAACCTGACTTGTTCTTTTCCATTTTTTCTACGTTGAAAAATCTTTAAATATTGC
>CAIMDZ010000146.1 GCA_903839875.1 uncultured Bacteroidota bacterium | reverse complement strand
AGTTATTTTTCTTTTATGCGAGGCGCAAAATCTGCGAATAGCAAGCTATTTAAAGACTTTTGCAACGAAGCAGAAATGGAAAAGAACATTCAAATTGTAGGATTTATTTTGTCATCTTCACTTAGATAAAAAATTGGTTATTCTTATTTCCTGATTTTAAAAAATAATATACCCGTGTAAAGTACTATTCCAAAAAGGCTTAAAAGTAATCCTTTCCGGAAGTACCTTAGCTCATAAGCCATTTCTACTTTATGATATCCGGGCTGCAACCTTACACCCGTCATTCCGGCGCTAAGTATTACTTTTTCCGCAGGATGCCCGTCAACCGTCAATTTCCAGCCATCGTCATATGGTATGGAGAGATACATCATCTTATCTTCCTTCAGGTTAATGGTGCCACTGATAAAATTCTCTTCAAACTTAGTAATTGTCAGTGTGTCTTTTTTTAGGTTATTTACCAGTTGGCTATATATTTCCGCATTAAATGTACTCACAGGCAGCGTATCCGCTAATTTGAATTCTTTCAGACCTGTTACTTTGCCTGCATAGTCATCCCTGATAACGCAGGTTTGCAAACTCACCAGGTCTTTCTGTTGATAAAATAATGGGCTGAAAATACTTTCTTTGATAAAATAATTATACGTGTAACCCAATGGCAGGCAGTACTTATTTTTAAACAATTTTACATCCCCAAAAGTAGTGATTGAATCGAAGGCAATTTGCCACATGGGATGCGTATAGCTTTTGGTTAAAATATATTTAACTGAATTTTCAGATTCCATAATTGGTCTGTTCACAAATCCGATAGCCCACCTTGACTGCGCCTCATTCGACCTGTCTGAAATACCCATTAACTGGTAGTAAAAAATATAGTGCAATTGGTTAAATGAATTATAGGCGCTTGTTCCTAAATAGTCCTGCACCATACCATCGTTATAACCGCCAAACCTTGCAGGAGAAGAAGAAGTTGCTTTATCAATCCTGAATATGGAATGATCGGTTTGCTTCAATATGTTTATAGCATCTTGTTGATGATCTTTATAGCCTGAATCCTTCGATAGTTTCGCCACCTCCAGTTGCTCCATATTATTTAAAGTAAAATTATTAAGGTAGGTGATCTCAAAGATCACTAACACAAAAAACACATACTTTATAAAACCTGCGCTATAAGATTTCCTGAAGAAAAATAATACAATAGTATAAACAACAATTCCTATGCTCACAAAAAGCCATATTGGCCTGTATATTGACTCCCTGTCTTCGAAGTAAAGTGTGGCCTGTGGAGGATAATAAGGATAGTTGAGTGCAAAAAACAAAACGGCCAGCGTAGTAAGGAGAACAGGTAAATTAATTTTTTGAAACTTAATAATATTATCAAGTGCGATCAAGGAATAGAATAAAAAGAAAATGGAAATAAAAAAAGAATACGCCCTGAAGTAATCACCGGAAAACAACCAGAATGCATACCTGTAATAGGGAAATACCATTGGCAGGACCCAAATTATGATAAATATTATAAAGACAATTTTCAAACGTGTCTTTAAAAAAGAAAACACCTGGGGCATAAGCAAAAGACAGGGAAGGCCAATATAAAATGCCGGGGTTTCGAGGTAATTCCAGGCCCCGTTATAATGGGAACCCGGACCTAAAATATCGTTTGAAAACCACCTCATAATACTGGCTCCGAGAAGAAATTTATTCATAGTAAAAGAAAGTGGCGTAGCGGCCAATATGTGTGCAAATGAATTTACACCGCTACCTCGCGGACTTTCCAGTACCTGAGCCATATTCTCCAGTAGAAACGGCCTGCTCAGCAACATCCCTATGATTCCAAGTCCGGCCATTTTCAGAAACAATGCACCAACATTTCTTACTGTGAAAGATTCGGTATAAAACAGCCGCAACAAGGCATACATGGCAATAAATACTCCATTTAAGTATAAATTGAAGGGCTGGGAAATACCGGTAAGGAATATAACAAAAGGAAATAAAAACCATTTCCCACGGGTAAATAACAATTCGAATGCCAGCAGCATCAGTGCCACATTAAAAGCCTCAAAGGAAAAGATATACCAGCAACTGCCTACAATCTTGAATCCACAAAATGCGAATAACAGGCTCCCTGTAATGGCAGTAAAATCCGACAATTTCAACAGTCTTAAATAGTAGAAGAACACCATGCCACTGAGTATCACTTTCAATATCTCTTTATACACCGTCAGGTACAGAATGTTGTCCTTGCCACCCAGATAAAGGAAAACGTCAAATGGATCCTGCAGGATGAAAGGGAACAGATTCCTTCCCATTCCGAAATGAAACGACCATTTGGGTATCCCGGTCTTTGAAATGTAGTCGGCTACGCCATATATATATGGGTAACTATAGTTTAGCGAATCGGACCCTATGCCTCTGAAATAAAAGTAATAGTGTCCGAATATATATTCCCTATACACCACTAAGCAGATCATGACAAGTAAGCCCAACAGGATGAGGGGGGCTTTCTTTTCCGTTTTCAGGAAACTATCGGAAATTGGTTTCGTATTGGCCTTCATTTGTTTTAGATCAAAAACTTAACTCCTCCAGGGTATCAATGTTCTTATTTCATTTCCCAAAATACACTCTTAATCGTAAACTTAAAATTGTATTTATGCCGTTGTAATTCATTCCCCGCCAGTAGCGCCGTCTATGATTTTTTTAATAGATTTGTATAGTGACTTTCAAATATGTCTAAGATTGCCGGTATCTGCCTGTTCATTTTTAGTTGCGTCGCTGGCTACGGCCAGGAGCACGACACCCTGCACGTGTACTTTCCCCTTGACAAAACCAACCTAACGGATGTTGGGGTAAAATTCATGGACAGCCTAGTAAGCCATAAGGTATTGAAAACCGGCAACCGGATCATTTTGCTTGGTTATGGCGATTACTTAGGCAATAACGACTACAACCAAAACCTGTCATACGCCCGTGCAAAAAACGTACAGGATTACCTGTTAATGTCAGGATTTGACAAGAGCGACATTACCCTCGTCATTGGCAAAGGAAAGATCTACCACGCCCACGTAAAAGGCAAATCCGGAAACGCGGGAGACCGGAAAGTTGATATAATTATTAACAGGACAATAGACACTCCTGCAGCCCAAAAATTCGTTTATTACTTGCTCCGCCTTCAGGTGAACGAAACAATTCCGCTGCACAATATCCAGTTCTTCCGTGGTTCTATCCGGATAACCCCAGAGTCGTTACCTGAGCTGAACATGCTCATTGATTTCATGCAGTTGAATGCAACTTATAAGATAAAGCTCGAGGGCCACGTCTGTTGCCTCCCCTACGGCATGCACGATGAACCTTACGATGAAAGCACCCTTTCCACCAAGCGCGCCGAATGTATTATGGATTCGCTCATAGTTCATGGCATCAATAAAGACCGGCTCCAGGCCATCGGCCTCGGTACCGAAAACCCCATCGCCTACCCCGAATTCACCGAAGAAGACCAGTTGCTGAACCGAAGGGTGGAGGTGAGGATAATGAGTAAGTAATATATAATCCTAATTCCAAATCCCCAATTCCAAATTCCCAAACCATTATCTTTGCCTCATGGCCAATGAAATCATTGAAGACGTTTGGGATGATGAAGACCCGGAATCCGAGATCAGTGAGGTCGCTGATGAACCGGTGGAGCGGCTGCGTATTGTTACCGACAAGCGCCAGGAGCCGCTGCGTATAGATAAGTTCATTCAAAATCGCCTGGAAGGCGCTACCCGCAACAAAGTGCAGCAGGCCATTGAGGAAGGTTTTATACTGGTTAATAATGCTATTGTAAAAACCAACTACCGGGTAAGGCCCAACGATGTTATTGTGGTTTTCGAAACCCGCCGCCCCGAAAGCCAGGAAGTTCTCCCGGAAAACATACCACTGAACATACATTATGAAGATGAACATCTTATGATCATCAACAAACCCGCGGGTATGGTTGTGCATCCGGGTTGTGGCAATTATACAGGTACACTCATTAACGGCATCTCATGGCATCTGCAGCAAAACCAGGTGAATATTGAAAACCTGCAACGTGTAGGACTTGTACATCGCATTGATAAAGACACCTCCGGCCTTGTTGTCATCGGCAAAACCGAAGAAGCCATGAGCAAGCTTGCCGCCCAGTTCAAAAAACATACCGTCCACCGCCGCTACATAGCGCTTGTTTGGGGCGATGTGGCCCAGGATGAAGGCACCATACACGTCAACATTGGCCGCAACATCCGCTTCCGCAAAATCATGGATGCATTCCCGGATAGCGATTACGGCAAGGAAGCTATTACCCACTACAAGGTGCTGGAGCGTTTCAATTATGTGACCCTCACCGAGATGCGCCTGGAAACCGGCCGCACCCACCAGATACGGGTGCACATGAAATACATCGGCCATCCGCTATTCAACGATGCCACCTATGGCGGCGACCGCATTGTAAAGGGCACCATATTCAGTAAATACAAACAATTCGTAGATAACTGCTTCACCATCCTTCCCCGCCAGGCGCTCCATGCCAAAGAGCTGGGCTTCATACACCCAGCCACAAACGAATGGATGCAATTCAACTCAGACCTCCCTGCGGACATTGCCGAGGTGATAGAAAAATGGCGTTCATACACCACCGGCATGACACGGCAATTAAGGGATAAACTGGATAGCAGATAAGAAAGGGGGCTATATCCTTTGTAAAAAGTTAAGAGAATAGTTGTCCCTCCTATAGGACGGGGTAATAAATAATATGGTCGGTTTTAGCCAAAATAACAAAATGAGTGTCATTAAAATCTGACCTTAAGAATATTTTCTTATCCGCAATTTTTTTGAAGTCAATACAGAAAAGCTATTCTCAAGGCTTTTACCATGTGTTGACAATACTTCTAAAACTAAATGGATCCTTGCATCAATTGGCAAATCTGCAATCCGAAGGAGCAGGCTACCTGTATTATTTGTTTTTTTATAAACAAGTTCATCGCCAAAGTCTTTATCTTCAGTTATTATAAATCCATTTTTTTTATGGGCAATTTCTATTACAAGGGTATCGGCAATTCCCGGAGATTTAATACTGATAGAATAAACAGAATATCCATGCTCAATGAGGCTGCGGAAAATCCGCGCATCAACGCTTTCATCAGCAATTATTAATGGAAAATCAGGCAACATCTATGAAGATTTCATTGCGCACGAGGTTTGCGCCATATGTGATGCAAGCCAATATCTCATTTTTTGTAAGGCTGGGATAAGCAATAAGCAGATCATCAATAGTATCGCCATTACCTATCTTTTCAAGAATAAGGTCAACAGCTATTCTTGTACCTTTTATTACAGGTTTACCACCTAATACATCTTTTTTCTGTTCGATAAAATCATACCACATACTATATACATTTACCTATTTCAAAGATACGGATTTCATTACAATATTAAAAACAACTCAAAGATTGTCTTATCATGACTTCGCAGAGCAGCTTATACGAGCCATTCGGCCTGGGAACATATTCTGCCGGTCATAGACCTTCGTTCCATTATATATTTAAGTCTGGAAGACTACTTACACCAGTATGGGTATGGGTATGGGATTTTCCCCACTTACTTTCCCGATTAATAGGCAATTTTTTTACCTTTAGTCCTTATTATGAAACCACCCACACGAATAATTATCTTCTTATTCTTTTTTTTGGCAATACTATTCTATTTCCCTTTTACAGGCTGTGAAACAAAAAAAACTGTTAGTAAAACTGTTAGTAAAAGATTAGTATTCAATCTTGCATTGGTGCCAGAAGAAGTATTACAAAGTTTCTCAAATAATTATGATGATACAATTCTTAACCGGTTAAAGAAGAGTTTGGACCATGACAGCCTTTCAGATACCGATTTTATTTCAAAATTTTATATCAATTTCAAAACCAGTCATCCAGATAAGAAACTTGCGGACATTATTACCGCTGACCCAAAGCATGAAATTGTCAGCAACACAAGTGATGAAACAGTGCTGAAAATATTAAGGTCAAGGACTAAAGAACTCTGCGAACAAACTTCGGATATTTTAAAAAAGCGGTTAGAAGTGAATTTCCCAGATATTATACAGGTAATTCCGGATGGGAAAAGGGGGTGGATAAAAGTGTTTGTTTCAGGCCCGGTGGATCATGACCGCATCAGACGTATATTACAGGGACCTGGTAAAGTTGATTTTTTTGAAGCATATATCGCATACCAGATTATTCCGGGATTAATAGCTGCAGATTCTGTTTTGGAAGCAAGCGAAAACAGAAAAAAAGATACTTTAAAAAACGAAAAAATAACGGATTACCTGCCGACCGTGAAGAAACTGTTTATGAACATTTTGAGACTGCAGACCAATACTTCAGTCCGTTGTTCAGGATGTTAGCGTACCGCATCCGGAACGGCAGATAAAACCCCGTCTGCGACGGCATTCATTGTACTGTCGCTGACGTTATAGGTAGGTAAGTTCCAATAAACCCCTCCGGCCGTAAAAATCCCGGGCGCTGCTAAGCAGATATTCCTCTTCTAGCTCCACAATTCCCGCCCTTACCGGATTTTGATGAATATACTTCATTTTCTGATTAAAAAAATCCGCTGTTCTTATTTCTTCGGGATGGCTGCCAGGCTGCCAAAACGCTATTTCTTCTTTGGTTTTCAGTAACCAAAGCATCCACTTCTTCCTGCTTTCGTGTGGATTATTTTCTATAGCGGCTACAATTTTTTTAGATGTAAACTTCTTGAAGTCCCGTAATGCATTGCTCAGTTCAAAGCCTTGCCTGCAGGAAACTATCATGTGCAGGTGATTGCTCATTATCACCCATGCGTATATACACAAACCTTTGTTTTCCTGGCAGTGTTTAAGGCTGCCGAGAACAATATCAGAATAATCTTTCCTGGTAAAAACATCTACCCATTGTTCCACAGTGGCCGTTACAAAATGAATCCCCTGCTGATCGGTGATTTTATACGCGAAACCCATGTAGCATTTTTTTGAACAGCAATTTAATAATTTGCTTTCAGACCAGAACAAACTTAATTGGGTTAACGTCAACTGCAGTTACCTGAATACCGTCGCAGACGGGGTTTTATTTACAGTTCCGGATGCCCTGCGGAACATACGGAACAACGGGTTTGCTATCAGACCGGAACAAACTTAATTGGGTTAACATCAACTGCAGTTCCCTGAATGCCGTCGCAGACGGGATTTTATTTGCAGTTCCGGATGCCCTTCGGAACATCCGGAACAACGGGGAATGAAAAATGCGACAATGATTCTCCTGCCTGTCTGCCGATAGTCAGCCTGAATAGTCGGGGTTCCCCGTACAGGTTTAAGTCTGGAAGACTACTTAAACCAGTACAGGGAAATAACAACATCAGAATATAATCCAAATTACAAATCCCGAATTCCTATTTCAAAAAACAATAGTTACTTTTAATACAAATTTCTCCTATGAGACCATTACTCTTATTACTCGCATTTTCCCTGTTATTCGATACCAGCCGGGCACAAAGTGAAGACCATTATTCCCGTGCCAAAATCTACCTCGATGCAAATGAACATACGATGCAGGCCCTTTCTGCCATCGGGCTTGCAGCAGATCATGGCGAGTATAAAAAGAACACCTTTTTCATTTCCGATTTTTCTGAACGGGAAATTGCAATGGCAAGACGTGCCGGTTTTAAAGTAGAGATCGTTATCGCCGATGTGGTAAAACATTATGAGGAGCAGAATACCAAGGCCGGCGCCGGAATGAAAACTACCGCAACGGTAACATGCGATAACCCGCTAATGCCCGTGCCATCGCACTTCCACCTTGGCTCATACGGCGGTTACTTTACTTACACCGAATTACTGGCCATCCTAGATTCCATGCAGCTCCTCTACCCAGGGCTCATTAGTATACGCCAGCCCATAGATACTTTTCATAGCGTGGAAGGCAGGCCCATTTACTGGATCCGGATTTCAAACAACCCAACCGTGAACCAGCCTTTAAAACCGCAAATGCTCTATACTGCGCTGCACCATGCACGCGAACCCGGCAGTATTTCGTCTACAGTTTATTATCTGTGGTACCTGCTCGAAAATTACAGTACCGATCCCCGGATAAAAGCCATTATTGACAATACCGAACTGTACTTCATTCCATGCGTAAACCCGGATGGTTATCTTTATAACATTTACACTAATCCATCGGGTGGCGGCATGTGGCGCAAAAACCGGCGCGACAACGGCGATGGTACACATGGCATTGACCTGAACAGGAACTATGGTTACAAATGGGGCTACGATAATTTTGGTTCCAGCCCCAACGACTCAAATGATACGTACAGGGGGCCATCCGCTTTTTCGGAACCTGAAACACGCGCCGTGAAATGGATGGCAAACACACATCATTTCAAATTCTGCCTGAATTTTCATTCTTACAACAACGACCTGCTTTATCCCTGGGGTTATATTCCTTCCCTCCAGACCGTTGATTCAAACTGGTTCTTTGCTTATGGTGAATACATAACCCGCGAAAACCATTACCGCTATGGCACCTGCAATCAAACCCTGAATTACATCACCAACGGCGATTCAAATGACTGGATGTATGGCGACACAACACTCAAACCAAAAATTTACAGTTTCACTCCTGAGATCGGATCCATAGTGAACGGATTTTATCCCCCTGCCGCTCAGATAATTCCTGATTGTCAGAACAACCTGAGCACGAATCTCAACACAGCCTCACTGCTTTTGCCATTTGCAGGCATTCAGCATTCTGATAAAAAAATATTGATCCAGCCATCAGGTTATTTGCATTACAACCTTCAGCGGCTTGGGTTCCCTGACACAGCTACATTTACCGTGAATATTATTCCGCTTGATAGCTGGATGACGGTTGGTATTTCGCCTAAAATATATCCCGGCCTTACTTTGCTGCAGCAGGTAAATGATTCTATAAGTTACACTTTGCTGCCATCTACGCCAAACGGACAGTTGGTGAGCTATGTATTACAGGCATACAACGGACTCTATTATGTTCGCGATACCGTTCAGTTTTATTATGGCAAAATTTACGCACTCTATACCCCGCAATCATCTTCCCTGGCCGACTGGTCCAACTTTGGATGGGGGGTATGCCATTCTTCCTGGTATTTACCTTCTTCCTGCATACAAAGCAGTGTTACTGGTGAAGATAATTATGGCGACAATGAGTCTGATGCTATTACCATGGCAACCCCGGTTGACCTTACCCATGCTACGCATGCTTACCTTCAGTTCTATACCAAATGGGCTATTGAAACGGATTACGATGAGGTGACTGTTGTCGCTTCTGTGGTTGGGTCTGGATCGGGCAATGATCTCTGTGGCCACTATACACGTCCTGCACAGTTTGGCGGCTATCCTGTTTACGATGGCCAGCAACCCAACTGGGTGCGGGAAGAGATGGACCTTAATGATTACCTCGGCCAGAAAATCCACCTGGAATTTGATCTGTCGAGCGACGCTGCCATTAACGATAAAGGTTTCTTTTTTGATGATGTAGCTATTATTGCTGTGCTGGATACGCCACAGGGCGTACACCCGCTAAATGGAACTGCTCCGTCAATAACTACTTACCCTAATCCGGCAAATAACGCGGTTACAATATCAGTAACCGGCTATTCATTCTGCCAGCCACTGAGTGCCTCTTTATATGACTGCGTGGGGCGTGAAGTAATGAATATTGCTATAGACAAACCCATGGTAGCTGCAGATGTAAAAGGATTGCCTGCCGGGGTTTATTATCTGAAAATGGCTGGTAATGGGAGTACATGGCCGGTGTCTAGAATAGATATCATAAAATAATTCAGCATGATTGATTAATTTGGCAGGATGAAGTTATTCACCGCACCTCAAATACGCGCCTGCGATGCCTACACCATAAAGGCATCAGGGATACGTTCGGGAGACCTGATGGAGCGGGCCGCACTAAAATGTGCAGGCTGGCTCAAGGACCATTTCCCCAAAGAGACCTTGTTTGTTGTGCTGTGCGGAACAGGTAATAATGGCGGCGACGGACTGGCAATAACGAGGCTGCTTCAACAGCGGGGTTCCGGTGTCAAAGCTTTCGTACTCCGTTTCAGCAAAGATTTTTCCCAGGACTGCCAGGCAAACCTGCAAAGACTGCAAAGCATAGATGCCGACCTGGTAAGCATTGTGGAACCCGACACTTTTATCACAGACATTCCTCCAAACATCGTGCTCCTTGACGCGATACTTGGCACAGGGCTAAGCAGGCCCACACAGGGATGGATAGCAGCTTTTATTAACCATATAAACCAGCTACCCAATAAAAAGATAGCAATTGATATACCAAGCGGATTGGCCGCAGATATTTTACCTGACGACGATGCGGCCATTATTAAAGCCGGAGATACCCTTAGTTTCCAGTTTTACAAACGCACCTTTTTACACCCGGAATCAGCAGACTATACCGGCAATATTCATATACTGGATATAGGCCTTGACAAAACATTTATCAATGCCACCCACACCCAGTACAAAACAACAGATGCCGGTGATGCAAAAGATATTTACCACTCGCGCAAGCCTTTCTCTCACAAAGGCACCTTCGGCAGTGCGCTGCTGATTGGGGGCAGTTTCGGAAAGATGGGCGCCATCACACTTGCTTCTAAAGCCGCTCTGCGGGCGGGCGCAGGTCTGGTTACCGCTTTGATACCCGGTTGCGGTTACGATATTTTGCAAACTGCCGTACCCGAAACCATGTGCCGTACCAGTGGCAGGAATGTACTGGAACAAATTAATGACTGGGAAAAAATGTCGGCCATAGGTATTGGTCCCGGCATGGGTACTGATTTCAAAACCGCTGCAGCCCTTGCCGGTTTTATTGATACCTGTAAGGATCCGGTTGTGGTTGATGCGGATGCGCTTAACCTCTTGGCCAAACAACCCGACCTCATTGCAAAACTGCCCAAGGGATCCATCCTTACTCCGCACCCGAAAGAATTCGCACGGCTGTTTGGTGAAAACACCAACACCATGATCCAGCTCGACCATGCACGGATTCAGGCTATGCGTTACAACATAAACATTGTGTTGAAAGGCCATCATACAGCCATTATTACCACTGAAGGTGAGTGCTGGTACAACATGACAGGCAATGCAGGCATGGCAAAAGGCGGATCAGGCGATGTGCTCACCGGTATCATTACCGGCCTTCTGGCGCAACATTACGAACCCCACGAGGCTGCCATTCTCGGTGTCTACCTCCACGGCCTTGCCGGCGACCTTGCTGCTAAAGAACTATCGCAGGAAGCATTGATTGCCTCAGATATTATTGACTATCTGGGAAAAGCGTTTCTGACTTTTTGCTAATAGTAAACCTGTATTTGGAGTCTTGTTATTTAGGCATATTGCCTAATCCCCATTGCTTGTAGAAGTCGCAGACCTGGTATTCAGGCGCCACCTTAATATAGTAAGTAGGTAATTTCGCCTTCATCCATGCCTGTAGCTTACCGGCCTTCTTCTGTGCAAGCGCTACCTCCTGTATACGGCTGTAATCATCTTTCAGGTTGGCTTTGTGCGGAGGGGTGCGGCTCCTCAGAAATACAATACGGCACGATTTGTCGTGCATATCAGTCAGGAAAATATGGGGAGCTGAATAATCACCTTGTTTCAGGCTGTCAATCAGTAATACCATGCCTGCATCCAGCTTGGTCATATCCAGTTCGGCATTGCCTGTCTGCGGGTCGGCTATCATGCCTCCGGTTCTCTTGGCAGCCTCATCGGTAGAGAATTTACCCACTGCTTCGGGAAAGGTCATTTTACCCGATACCAATAACTTATGTACACTGTCTAATCTATCCAGCGCCTTTTTGAAATCAGCCGATGTAACCTCCGGTTTGATCAGGATATGCCTTACATCTGCCTCATCGCCTTTACGGTGGATCATTTGTATAATATGATATCCGAATTTGGTTTTTATTACCGGTGATATCTCACCGTCCTGCAATTTGAATGTTGCTGCTACAAACTCCTGAGCCCATGCTCCATTCCTGGTAATACCATCATACCTGCCGCCATTATCCCTGCTGCCGGGGTCATCGCTATATAGTCCTGCCGCTATTTCAAAAGTTTTGCGGCCTTCCACAATGTCTTTTCTGATTCCTTCCAGCTTTTCTTTGGCATAATCGTCCATTTCCTTACTCACCGGCGGATCTATTACTATCTGGCCCACTTCTACAATAGCCGGGAAAAATGGCAGGCTATCCACAGGTATCTTTTTGTAAAAGGCATCTACTTCCGCAGGAGTAATCTTTGTACTTTCCAATATCTGGTTCTGCATTTTTTCAGCTACCATCTGGTCTCTGATCCCCTCCCGGTTTTCTTCCTTTATCTGGTACACGGTTTTTCCGGATATCTGTTCCAGTTTTTCCTTTGAGCCATAAAGCTGTATGAAATAACGAAGGCGGTTCTCCAATTGACCTTCCACATCCTCGTCACTAACCATTACACTGTCCCGTTCAGCCTGGGCTTTAAATATTTTTTGCATGATCATACCCTGCAGCACCTGGCCCTTCAAACTATCATTGAAATTGGGATTTTGTTGTTTTAACTGCGCTATCTGCAATTCCAGGTCAGACTGGAGAATGATCTCTTTACCAATGATCAGTATTATTTTATCAGCGCTTTCCTGGGCATACCCTGGGATACAACCTGCTAATAAGAGTGACAGAAGGGCACTTTTCACAATTTTACGCATTATCAAGCTAAAAGATATACTCATGAAGTAAACCAGAATATGAAAATAATAGCAACAAAAGTAGTTTATTTAACTCCTTTTTTTCCATGGACTGTTTTTTTTAACGTTTATTGTTTTTATCCAGAAATTGCAGCGTAATATCATACATATAATTTAATAATTCAATAAGAAATAAAATTGATTTTTTATAATTATTTTT
>CAIMDZ010000145.1 GCA_903839875.1 uncultured Bacteroidota bacterium | reverse complement strand
GCATGGCAAACTCACCGGAACAATAAGGAAGCCAAAATAAAATGGCACTTCACCTGTGAGGATGCAAGGGTGAAATTATTAAAACTTTATCCGTCAATTCATGCGTGACATGACACTAGTCTTCAATCTAAAGTCCTTAGTCTAAAGTTCGCGAATATTTCAAACGCTCCGGGATTCCGGGGCGTTTTTCGTTTATGGTAGCATGCTATAGTTTGTTGTATTGAAATGTGGATGGTAATCCTGGCAATATAGGTCTTCAGTCAGTTTGCATAGGTTAAAAATATTTTTTTAGTGTTTAAACCTTTACAAAAAATTTACTTCTAAATAAAAAAAGTTATTAAATACCATTTTATCCTTATTTTCGTATTTTTCAATAACATATTATTAACTAATCTTTGCAAAGGAAATCATTACTATTATATTGTATACTTTCTGCTATTGGAGGAAGTATTTTCACATTCGCAACCGTAATTGTATTCAATAGTTCAGGTGCTAATAAGATTGCTTTGTCCAATAAGGAGGAAAGCTATAAGGCAAGCGCGCTCAACATCAAACGTTTTAACAATAACTATAAATTCATCAGTCCGGTAATTTCTGTTGAACCGGAAAAAGAGTCTGCAAAATATTCCGGCTTAAAAGAAAATTTGAGTACCTATATTTTAGCTGAACAGGGAAAAGGGCTGACATCGGCTGCTGTCTATTTCAAAAAATATTCCTCCGGCGAATGGTTCACAATTAACGGGAATGAACGCTATGATCCGGGTTCATTATTGAAAGTCGGGGTGTTAATTACCTATCTCAGAATGGCCGAAATTGATAACAACCTGCTGAACAAAGAAATCGTTTATCATGGTCAGCCGGGATTTATTTTTCCTACAGAACATTACCAATCCGATACGATCCTTGAAGGACATAAATACACTATCAACCAACTGCTTGGCTATATGATCAGGAATTCAGACAACCGTGCCACAGTTTTCCTGGAAGACCATATGGATACAACATTATTCAAAAAGGAATTCAATGACCTTGGCATAACTACTCCCAGGTTCGATGACCCGAATTTTACCCTAAATATTCACGAATACTCTATGATGTTTAATGCACTTTATAATGCAGGCTACCTGAGAAAAAGAGCATCGGAAGATGCACTGGCTCTGCTGGCAGAAAGCAAATTCAAAAACGGATTATTAAAAGAATTACCCGCAACAGCGGTTGTAGCCCACAAATATGGAGAATACGGCAACAGGATATCACATGAATTACATGAATCAGGTATCGTCTATCTTAACAATGACCCTTATATAGTTACTGTAATGACCCGTGGAACAGAATGGAATGAGCTTTCAGAAGTGATAGGCCATATTTCCGGAATGATCTATAATTATGAAGCCGGTTCAACAAAATAATTCTTCCATCTTAAATCCACCTGTTAATAGGCTTATCAACTATTTCCCAGGTTTAGCGCCTCATTTATGATATTCCCTATCCTGTTTTCTGTTATCATAATTGCAGGAAGTAAATCCGGCTTTGTGATAAGGTCTTTACAAAGAACAATACCTTTATCCAGTAACTGTTGCTTTTCTTTATTTGAAATTCTTGATAAGCACGTGATGGGATAAATTTTATGTTCATCTATCAGTTCTTTCAATGACCCTTTCCGGGGATAATCCCAGCTTAACAGAAACAATCCGGCGCAGTTGCCATACAGTATGGCATCGGTTGTGAATTTTGTATTGGTAGCAACCCAGCCTTTATATTCCTTTCCTTTTTGTTCCAATGCAGGTTTCAGATCCAGGTACCTGGAGTTAACATACAAGGGTATTTTCACATCGCAATGTATATTCTGGCTGTTGTGGTATTTACATTCTATAATACAAACACTATGCTCATTTTCAACTACAATATCCACCTCATGATCAACGCACTGACCTTTTATTACCTGGTTCAACTTTACCTGGTAACCTATACTTTTCAAAATTTCACCTAAGTATTTTTCAAAAGGAAACCCGGTTGGGCCTAATGACATTATGGCTCTTTTCAGCGAGTATTTTGATGCAAACTGCCTGTGCTTCCTCTTCAATAATTTATAGGCGAGTTTATATATTTCTCTCGTAGTCATTCCTTCGCGCAAATATGCTGTTACCTCATCCGAAAGCTTGTTCACAGTATCTTCATCAGCCCCTGATTTCCTCAATGAATTTTGTAATTTTTCAATGGAAAAAGGCACAACGTCACCTGTTGATTTAATAATATGCACTAAACTTTTAGACATGGAGACCTGAGAAAATTACACTGTGATGATTAACAAATTTAAAGCTTAGTAAACTGCATGGGACTGGTAATGGTCAGAAAAAAAGCTACCGGTGTTGAGGTATCTGTTAGTATTTGATAAGAAATCAACCTTAATATCCACCACCGCGGTAATAGTACTTATCATCGTCCCACCTGTTGTAATATTTTCTTTCACGGCCATATCTGTCATAGTAATAATCGGTGTAACGCCTTTCACGATAATACCTGTGACGGAAATACTTGCGGGGGTAATGATAACGCCAGTAACGACCGTGATAATAACCATAAGTATCGTCATTATACATCCTGTCGAATGCGGTATCAGGTGCATAAACAGTATACCCTTTCCTGGATCCGTGATATCTCCAGCCCTGTGCACTTGCACTGGAAGAGATACCGACTGACAGTACCACAGTTATTAACGCAATTATTAAGAAGTTTAGTTTCATAAAATGCATTTTTAATTATTTTGATCAAATGATCTTGTAATTTGCAGACAAAATATTGCAATAAAAATAAAAAACCTACGATTAGCAAAATTTTATTATTCTTTATTTTTCTAACCTTTTTTAAATGGATACAATTACACATGTAGTATTGGGAGCCTGTATTGGTGAAGCAATTGCAGGTAAGCAGCTTGGTAAAAAAGCGCTGCTGATTGGCGCTATTGCACAGAGCATCCCGGATATTGATTTTGTCGCTTCTTTCTGGTTACCAACTGCCACCGACCTGCTTGCACACAGGGGTTTTACACACTCTTTCCTTTTCATGATTTTGTTCACCCCGCTTATTGCTTTTTTGTCCGGCCGTATTTTCAAACAGGCTAATTTATCCTTCCGTAGATGGATGTTCTTCTGGGGATTCCAGATTTTCATCCATTTGTTTATTGACGCTTTCAATGCATATGGTACGGGCTGGTTTGAACCATTCAGTCACTACAGGGTTTCCTTTAATTCCCTGTATGTAGCAGATCCTGTATTTACCATTGGGCCGGCGATTGCTGCCTTTGCACTTCTGATCTTAAAATTAACCAGCAACAAAAGAAAATTCTGGATGCGTTTAGGTATTTGGATACCCTCTGTCTATCTCCTTCTGGGCGTCTTGTTTAAGTCATACATTGATAATTCGGTGAAAGACAATTTTCAGAAAGAGCATGTAGTTTACAAACGCATTTTCACCACCCCTACCCCGCTCAACAACCTGCTTTGGCTGATAATAGCCGAAAACGATTCAGGATACTATGCAGGGTATATGTCGGTTTTTGACAACAAGGATAAGCTGGAGCTGCATTACGACTACCGTAATGATGCTTTATTAGCCCCATTCAAAAACCGCGATGATGTGACGCATTTACTGCGTTTTTCCGATGGCTATTATGTGGTTCAGCAATGGCACGACACACTTGTATTCAGCATACCCCGTTTTGGTGAAATATCAGGCTGGGCTGAGCCTCACCCAAAGTGTGCTTTTTATTATTTTTTACAATACCCCGAAAACAATAAACTGATTGTGCAACGCGGAAGATTTGCCGGCTGGAATATAGAAACGTTTCAGTCATTCATTAAACGAATTGGCGGCAACTAATCTCCCTCCCTGCGCTGTATAAAATAAAAAGTAAACAGGTAAAAAATAAGGTGAATAATCCGGTAGGAACAATAAAACTGGAACTTCTTAAGGAGACTGTTTGATGTCCAGAAACTGGCTGTATCTATATGAATACAGTTATTGTCCATTATACTTTGGAATTTATCATTTACCTCTCTTGCTATACCTGCATCATTAATATTGAGGTTTAACTCTACACTGGCGAAGGCGCTGATATTATTTACATTGTAAGAGCCGGCAGTGATCAGCTCATTGTCGAAAACCGCTACCTTGCCATGCAGGATGTTATCCTGGTATTCGTACACTTCTATCTTATGCCTGAAAAGCCATTTATACAAATAGCGTTCTGCATATTTGGCAAATGGAACATCTGCACGTGCGGTGAGTATCAGTTTTATCTTCACACCTCTTGATGATGCCCGGGCCATTTGCATCAGTAATTTATGTGGTGGCCAGAAGTAACTGGTCATTAAAGTCACCTCCCTTTTTGCAGTCCTGAAGAGCTCCCTGTAGCTTTTAGTGATTTGTGTTTTTTTATAAACCCAGTCATTGATACGGACCTGGACGAGGCAATTATCTGTCTGCAATAATTCATGGGCTGGATTGGCAGTGGCCCTGCACCTTTTCCGGAAAACAGAACCGTTCCATGTTCTGACACAAACATCATTCAATTGTTTTGCTACATCACCTTCGGCATATGCCGCCCAATCAAGCCATGCCGTTGCTGAACCTATATCGTTGTACCTGTTGCTGATATTGATGCCTGCTACCATGCTATAGAAGGCATCGGCCACAACTACCTTATGATGCAACCTCCTGCCCATGTAAAAATGCCTGCTTTTGAGGAGCGGCTCAAAAAAGGAGAAATGAATTCCGGCTTCTTTAAGCCTGTGAATAAAAGGCCGGGATAAATTCTGGGAAGCAAACCCATCCAGTAAAACATACACAAGCACGCCCCGCATTGCAGCGCTGATCAGCGCTTTGGCAATACGATTTCCTGTTTCATCTTCATCAAAAATATAGGTTTGAAGATGCAGGGACCAGGTGGCCTTACCGGCAATTTCTTCTATCAGCCTGAAATAGTCAGCTCCACCACGCACAATTTGTACCTTATTGTGTATTGTATAATTATTTGTGGTTTTCCGTGAAGACATTTTGGGTTACCGGATTGCCGGCAAAGATATAAACATTACCACAGGCAACACAAAGAAATACAATCATATACAGATAGAAGGCTGCCTGCAAACGGGCAGCCCTTTTATAACAGAATTACCGTATTATAGAACCTTAGCGCCTGTTACTTCCTAAACCGGACACACATGCCCAACTCCCAGGCAAAGCCATTAATACCTGTAGTAATATTATTACCAAAGGTATTGTCCTTCACATCCTTTGTAGAAAGCCTGGATGAATAACCGCTGATCATAGCGAGGAATCCGAAGCGTTTAGTAACATAATACCTGCCTTCAAAACCGCCCCGCGCGATCCCTCCGTTTGCAGTGTACTTATACTTTGTTTCACCGCTGCCGCCTTCTATATTCATTCCTGCAAACCCGAAGGAAACAAAAGCGGAAAGGTCGGTATGGTGTGTAACAAAAAAGTGATAGTGTACATCGGCAGTAACCTCTGAGGTGATCACCTTTGTCTTCTGCGCCATTTCTCCATTATAGTTATAGTATTTATTAGAGTTGACGTTGAATAGGTCGCCGCCCATGTTAATGCCGACACCCCAATGCCTGCTTAATCCATACTCTATCGTCAGCGGGTCACGGTCGCCATTCTCATTGCCCTGTTTCACAGCAGTGCCTTCGGTAGTGGTGGTTGTATAATGGGTGTAAGTGCCCCCTTCAGAGGCGCTCACCAGCAAAGAACCTTTGTGGAAAGAGCTTCCGTCATTGCCTCTGTAGTAAGTCTGGGCGTTACTGTTAAAGGATAAAGCAATAATTGCACTTGCGAGGATAACGGTCTTTTTCATAATAGTTGTTTCTAAGCATATCAAATTTAGTAAAGTATTTTGGAAAATACAATCAAATTTAATTAATTGGCATTTATATTCCGCAAAAGTAAGCAGGACAAATTGCACTTTTCTTTTGTTGCCTGGACCTTTGGATAAATGTCATTTATACTTCGCGCGGCATAAATCAGTGCAAGAAAATGGTTCACGCAAAGGCGCAGAGGCGCAAAGACACGAGTAATAATTGTTTGCTAATAAACACATTATGTAGTTGTCAAGCTCGCAAAATCCATGTTTCGTTAATGCACTATTCTATCCCGTTTGCAGTATAACTAAAAGCCCGCGACTTTCATTTACAGGGATCACAGGCCCCGCCCACCCCATTCAGCCCTTCGCTGGCTTTAAACAGTTGCGCCGATTTTTTACCGGCATGAGTGATGATCCAAATGCCATCGAAATCACAATCATCCCATTGTGGTGCATTTGATATTCCCATAGCGACTGCTATAGGTTGTATATTTTTATGCTCCCATACCAGCAGTATAATACCGGGGTTATCTTTTTTAAGGTTACTCAATACATCTTTTGTGATGCCTTTAATGTCGCTTTTCTTGTATGCAGAGTTCACCGTAAGATTATACTGCACCGCAAATGGCGTAACCGTCTGAAACATTCTTACGTCGGAAGTTTCGGTGGCGCCTTGCCCTGTTTTGATCGCAGGTACATAAGTATACATGGGGATACTGAACTTCTTGCTTAATACTGCCGGTAAGGCCAATGCCCTGTTTAACCCTTTGGGGCAAAGGTTATCGCCTTTAGCCGGCTTCTCTCCGTGCCTGATGATAACCACTGTATCCTGGCCATACACTGTTGTATAAATGAATGATGAGCATACGCTCACTAACAGGATGTATAGAAACTTTTTCGCCGGATGGAACTCCCCCTGCAATATTCTCTTAATCAAATGCAGGATATTCATTGCACTGTGTACGAAATTTTTACTTTTAAATTGTTGTTTCATGATCTGGGAAATTTTGGTTAACGCAATGATAGATAATTTATTGTTATAATTCAAATAGAAACCATCTTGCTCCGCTGATCTGAATGATACGTATATTCCGTCTCGTTTGGGTCTCTCAAAGCAGAGGCAAGTGCTTTGGTTTGCTCCCGATAGTATTTGCCTGCTGGCAGGCATTCTCACAGTGTTGTTCCAGTAGGTGTGCCACACTTCGGAAGTGTGCTTCACTTTGGAAGTGTTGTTCCAGTAGGTGTGCCACACTTCGGAAGTGTGGCACACCGGGTTACCAATGTTTATCGGACCGGAGTGTGGTGGTGTTGGTCATGCGCATGTAATCGAGGGTGGCTTCTTTGGTTTTCCACTGGAGGAATTCTTCGTCGGTGAGGAAGACCTGTTCATCGGGGTGTTTGAGGTATTCCCTGAGGTTGTACTGAAAGGCCATTTTGTTGCGCTTTTCGCCGTTGATGAATATTGAATCAT
>CAIMDZ010000144.1 GCA_903839875.1 uncultured Bacteroidota bacterium | reverse complement strand
TCAAGAAAGGCGGAACAAGAACTAAAAAAGCAGATAGCGTCCCAAACTTCAGAGTGAAGTAAAAACGGGCTTACTACCTGCAAATACAAACATAAAAAAAATGTTTGAAAAGGTTTGCTTTTGAACGGTATAACTTCGACCAGTGGTACCTCAGGGATATGACTAAGATTTTTAAGACCCTGTCTACCGGCAGCCTGCCGGTAGGCAGGGCAGGTTTCGCTTTTATTGGTGAATTTAAGACTCCGCTTCGCTAAAGTCTTAAACCAATGGGGTGTTGGTGTTTTAATTCGAAAGCGGGATGCTTCGTTATATATGGACGAAGCGAGATGCTTACGGCCAGTGGAGAAATATGGCAGAGTTGCGGTTAATTTCAGCGTCAGAACGGTGAACTCCGTTGCAAACGGCGTTTTATCTCCACTTCCGGATGCCCTACGGAACATCCGGAAGAACGGTATGGGTTGCCGGTCGCAGACCTTCGTTTTATTGGTGGATTTAAGACTCCGCTTCGCTCAAGTCTTAAACCAGTGGAGATACCAAAATGAATCCGTAATAAGTTCGATCCCGACTGGGTGCCGCCTTAGCTTTAGCGGTGCCGCAAGGTATTGCACGTTCCGATACCCCGCGAAACTCCATCAGGTTTAGCCTTAATTGCACTACAAATCATAAATTCATTAAAAAACCATTTTTTTAACAAACCTTCCAGTTTTTTTTCTCCTATATTTATACTGTTTTACAATTTTATGTTAAGTAAACCCCATTTGGGGTTGTGGTTTATTTATGAGACTAGAACGTGCCGCTCCTGTCAACGAGTTGCTTGCAAAGCTTATTTTTTTAATACTGCCAACGGCTGCAGCAGGCTATTTTCTGCTCGTTAATGCCAACCAGTATTTTTCTATTCCCCGCAGCAACGCCATACAACAGGGTATCTATTTTGCGGCAGGAATGGTTTTAGCTGCTGTGTTCTACGCTTTTCGTATCCGGTTTGTACCTACTTTCATTCTACTTATCATTGGGTTATATAGTATTTACAAAGGCCTCGACGTTTATGCCAACGGCGAATTCGACGCTTTTTTTATAGCCAGGCAATTCCAGTTGTTCGCTATTATTTTCACTACAGGCTGGCTTATCGGCTGGGGCTTTACCCGGCTCAGGTACTGGTCAGTGTTCCTGGCTGCTGCCATTTTTTGCGGTTGCGTATTGTTGATCGCCAAATCAAAAGTGGATTCTGTTGACAAATTACTCTGGTCCTTCTCACCTACTGTACTTTATTCCATTTACATCATCTTTACCGCAGAACAGATTTATAATTATAAAGACAAATCACAAAAATTCTGGTGGTTCCTTACCCGCCGGCTGGGTCTGTTCCTTATCGTTGCCGGATTATTTTTAGGCGGGGTACTTTGGCTTAAATACCCTGAAATCAAAGAAGTCGTTGATAACTACGGGGGTGCCGGCAAAGCGGGCAAGGCAGGAATGCTGAAGCAAAACAAAGACGGATCATTCAGCCTTGATTCTATTGCAAAACTGAGCAGTTCATTAAGCCGCAGCAACCAACTCCTTTTTTGCGCCCATATTGATAATTATTTTCCGGGTACTCAAGTCCTGAATCCTTTGTATCTCACTGCTTTCTATTTTACAAAATTTGATACGCTCACCGAAACTTTTGAACGCGACTCAACTATTCCCTTTAATGACCTTTTTATGCCGGATCCTTCCAGGATCCCGCTGTTCTCGACAAAGATTGATTCTTCCGTTATCCGCAATAGCCTGGGCGGGAAGCTCAGAAAAACAGTGGATGTTGAGGTATACAACAAATTGTTATCCCCCAACGTCTACCTCGCCCCCAGTACCGGCTTTTTTGTCCAGCCCATCACCATCGAAAAAGACTTCAGGGGTGAGTTCAAGTCGGCCTTCCGCACAAAAAGCTATGTTTCCGAACTGAACAATGCGGTATTTGTCTATAATATTAATAAACCCGACTGGAGAAAATTCCAGGAGATGCGCTTTACTTTATTACGCACGGTTACAGATTACCAGGGCATTGACCAGAAATTTATTGCCTACTACACGCGTATGCCGGGCAATGATAAATTCAAATCTATAACTACCCTTGCGCACAAAATTACGGATACCGCACACAGCCCTGTGGACAAAGTTTTAGCGATCCGCAATTATTTCTTTTCCAAGGACGAAAATGGCGAGCGGCTGTATCATTATACCGACAATCCCGGAGTGCCCGACATACCGAATGCATCAAAGCTGATGTACTTCCTCAATGAAAACCACAAGGGTTATTGCGCTTATTATGCAGGGGCTACCCTTTTCATGCTTCGCTCATTAGGAATACCGTCGAGAATTGCCGTTGGATTCCTTACTGAAGACCGCAGTGATAAGAATAAAGGCTGGTATTGGTATTACGCCAACCAGGCCCATGCATGGGTACAGGTCTACTTCCCCGGCTATGGCTGGCTTGACTTCGATACCACAGTAGGTAATGACAACGAAGCGCGCCCTACCCCTCAACCGGATGGTACGCCGCCTATGCAGCCACCCAAAGCATGGCTTGCAGCCGAGGGCGTGGTGGAAAATGTGGACACCCTGAAAAAGATAATGACCATGTCGGTAAAGGGGTATGTATTTCATGACAAAGAATACAAACTCGTAAAACCGGTTGGTCTGACAATGGACATGAAAGTTGCGGTTATTTACCGCGACAGCATTGCAATGCCACTCCAAATGGTTCAGAAAGGAGATGAAGGCACAGCGGTTTCCTATGCCGAAGCGCTGAAGAAAACAGAGCCTGCACCTAACCAGAGCAGTGAATTGATTCTTAAGAGCCTACCATCACCTACCCCTATTGATGAGGTGTACCTGAAGAAAAAAGAAGTAGCCAAGCCCAAAGAAAAACATGAGGAGCCGGTACAGGAAAAACACCTTTCGGCAACAAATATTTTGTTATTGGTTGCTTACCTGCTCGCAGCTTTCCTTGTCTTCATGTTGTATTTACCGGGCTTGCTGCTCAGGTATTTTATATTAAGGTACACGATGGCAAAACCTACGGGCGATAAACCATATTGGGCTTACCGCACTGCTGCCTATTACCTGCACATGACGGGTTTATTCCGAGGTAAACGTACCCCTATGCAGTATGCCCGCGACCTGGCAGATCCGGCACTTGGCACTTCATTTACCCAGTTTATGAATGTGTACCTGAAACTGAAATATGCTAAACAACAATTGAATTCGTCAGAGCAAAACTATGTGAACGGATTTTTAAAACCATTCCTGAGAACGGCGCGCGAAAGAACGGATTACAGCAAACGGCTTTGGGGTTTCCTGAACCCGTTCAGAAGTATCGCCTTTTTCATGATCCCGGATGAAGATGAAAAAGATACGTAATTTTGAATATTCATTACAGTACAATTCAGGATCGTGGGCTTTCGAGCCTGCCTGTCGGCACGCAGGTTTGGACTTTCGATTTTCGACTTTATACTTTATACTTTTGACTTAATTACAGACATTGGCAACAAAACCAGATAATATCAAAAAACAGAAACCGGGTACCGGCAAGCAGGATCCTCCTAAGACCAGGAAACGTACTATTCGCATTCTTTGGGTATCATTCATACTCATGTTGCTTACTTTCTTTATAATGGTTTACCTGATTGAGAATGGCACCTTTGGTTACATGCCCTCACTCGCAGAACTCGAAAATCCGCAAAGCGCCATTTCATCGGATATTAATGCCGCCGATGGCACTTTACTGGGCCGCTACTACACTACCGACCGGTCAAACAGTAAGTTCTCTGAGATTTCACCAACCCTTATGAACGCGCTCATAGCCACAGAAGACTCCCGGTTTTATGAACATGCAGGTATAGATCCCATAGCTACGCTCAGGGTGGTCTTCAGATTGGGGCATGCAGGTGGTGGCAGTACTATTTCCCAGCAGCTTGCAAAAAATCTTTTCCCCAGAAAGAGCAACAGCACCCTTTCTTTGCCTATAATGAAACTCAAGGAGTGGGTTTTGGCGGTAAAGCTGGAACGAAACCTCACCAAGAATGAAATAATCACCATGTACCTGAATACTGTTCCTTATGGCGACAACGTTTATGGTATCAAGAACGCATCGCTTACTTTCTACAACAAAATGCCAGACGAAGTGACCGTAGACGAGGCCGCGACACTTGTAGGAATGCTAAAAGGCAATACTTATTACAACCCCCGCAGAAATCCGAAAAAATCCAAAGAAAGACGAAACACGGTAATGAAGCTGATGGTAGACCACAATTACCTCAGTGAAGCGCAGTATGACTCATTAAAAGATAAAGAAACCCCACTCGATTACCATAAGATTGACTACCACGATGGTATTGCCCCCTACTTCAGGCAGGTATTGGAGCAGCAGGTGAAACTGATTCTGAAAGATCTCAAAAAGCCCGATGGCACCCCTTACGATATTTATAAAGACGGGCTGAAAATAACTACGACCATAGATGTGCGAATGCAACGCTACGCCGAGGAGGCCATACAGGAACACCTTTCGGTTTGGCAAAAGGAATTCCTTGCCCAGCCGGGGTACAGGGATGGTAGTGTGTGGGCTAAACCGGGACCAATTCAGAATATCCTCAATAATTCAATAAAGACTTGCGACCACTACAAGGATTTCCGGAACCAGGAAATGAGTGAAACCAAGGCAATGGCCCAAATGAAAGTACCTGTAAAAATGCGTGTCTTTGCCTGGAATAAGCTGCACTATAAGGATACTATGATGAGTCCCATAGATTCTATAAAGTACATGAAACTCTTCCTGCAGGCCGGCTTTATGGCTATGGACCCCGCTACCGGCGAGGTAAAAGCATGGGTGGGCGGCATAGACCACAACTTCTTCCAGTTCGATCACGTGAACAATAACACCAAGCGCCAGGTAGGCTCTACCATAAAACCCATCCTTTATACTTTCGCGGTAGACAATGGCTTTTCCATTTGCGACAATGTATCAACTACAGCCCAGGAATTCCCTACAATGACCGCACCTTACAATGCGGACCATACTCATCCCTGGGGCGAATCAGTGCCAATGAAAACAGCACTGGCGCTCTCAATCAACAATGCAGCCCTCTATATTCTGAAGCAGGTAGGTATTGAGGGCTTTGTGGAATTCGCGCACCGCTGTGGTATCACCAGCCGCATGGATCCATTCCCCTCTGTGGCGCTCGGGGTTTCCGACATTTCACTGTTCGAGATGATGGGAGCCTACAGTATGTTCCCCGGAAGGGGTATTAATTCGCAGCCATTCTTTATTACCAAGATTGAGGATAAGAATGGTATGCTGATCAAAAGCTTCTCCGCTTCACAGAAAGAAATTATCAGCCCCACTACCGCCTATAAAATGGTACAACTGATGCGTGGCGTAGTAGACCATGGTACCGGCGCCCGCATGCGTTACCGCTATGGCATCAAAAATGATGTGGCCGGCAAAACCGGTACAACCAGCAACCAGGCTGATGCCTGGTTTATGGGCTACGCCCCGGAACTTATTGCCGGTGTATGGATAGGCTGCGACGACCGTGAATTCCGCTTCCGTACCGAACAAATGGGCCAGGGCGCTGCATCTGCCCTGCCGGTATGGGCTTACTTTATGCGTCGTGTCTGGGCTGATAAGAGCTTAAACATTAATCCAAATGCGAAATTCGCTATACCGGATGCCTACAGAGAATGCGACATCCCCGGCCAGACTGATACAAATCCGGGCACCAAACCAGGCAAAGGCGTTGACGACGATATTCCCGAAAACGCACCAGACGTAAAAGATTTCAATTAGTATATCTTTTAGCCAATGCATCTCATCTGAAAAAAACAGGCACAATTCCGTTGGGTACCGGCCGGCAGTTCTGACAATTTAGCTCAATCGAAAGATTATGTTTAGCATTTGACCTTTTGCTCAATCTATGGCCCCCGGCACAGTGTCCGCTTTTTCAGCAGGAGGAGTTCAGGGGGTTTCAAGGGTTGCTCTTTTCCTTACCTTTACGCCATGAAAAACAAAAAGGCCATTTTTTATATCTCATTTTTCATTATATTGGGTATAGCATTTATCTGGTATGCATTCCCATTGATCAAAGCAAAACAAAAAATCAATGATCGCATGCCTGTCTATGGCCCCAATGAAACCCACCGTGTTGACCCCTTCTCTTTTACTAACCAGGATGGTAAAACCATAACCAACGAGGACGTAAAAGGCAAAGTGTACATTGTTTCATTCTTCTATGCCACCTGTCCGAACATTTGCCCCAAAATGAATGAGAACATGACACAGGTGTATAAAGCTATCAGGGGCAACAAAAATGTATTGATCCTGTCTCATACCGTCAACCCTAAGAGAGACACCTTCCAGGCACTGAAAGCTTACAGTCTCAAATACGATGCCGATGCCAACCAATGGATGTTCCTTACGGGCGATAAAAAGAAACTGTACGATATGGCCCGCTACAGCTACCTGATAAGCGCAAAAGACGATACTTCCGGCGTCAGCATAGACCAAGACTTCATCCACGATCAGCACTTTGTGCTGGTGGACGGTAATGGTCAGATTCGTGGCTTGTACGACGGCCTCAACCAGGCTGATATCACCAAACTAATAGCGGATATCAGCAGGCTGCTCAAGGAGAAAAACCCCTGAAAATCAAGACTTAAAACCCAAAACCCCTAAAGGGGCTTCACATGAGAATATGAGTTCTGCTGCGAACCTTTGTTCATCGTTATATTGGAAAAACTATTCTGCTAAATCAAACTAAAAATGTTGAGCATTCAGCAACCGCTAAATGCATGGTCCCCCTTCAGGGGTTCAGGGGTTTTTAATGCAGCGTCCACCCAAGCAGCAACCACGCTATCACTATCAGCGGGGCAGGTATTTTTGTAAAGTAAAGCAGGCAATAAGTAATAATCACTACCACAAGGTTACTCCATTCAAACGAATTCGATTTATCAAACGCTATAGACTGAAACAGTACCATACCCGATGCCCATATGATACCTACTATTACCGAGTTAATACCCTCCAGCGCCCTGTAAATGATCACATGGTGCTTCAGGTTTTCATACACCGGGAAGAGGAAGAACAGCAGCAATGTGCTGGGCAGGAAAACCGCTAATGTAGCTACCAGGCAGCCCGCCGCCTGCCACGTACCGCCATACTCGCTCATCGTCACACCGCCCACAAAAGAGCACACCGAAAACACAGGCCCCGGCACCGCCTGCACCATACCAAAACCGGTAAGCAATTGTCCGGTAGATATCTGCGGATGCAGCCTGTATACAAACTGTGCAGACATCATAGGCATCAGCACTTGTCCGCCGCCGAAAACGATGGCGCCAAAGCGGTAGAAATTTTCAAACAGATGCAGTATACGGCCATGTACCCAGTGGTTTTGCAGCGCCAGCTCGCTGAATATGACAGCAAGCAGGTAGATAACCACAAACAGCCACAGGTGCATCCAGTTAATCTTCTTGGGCTTGTCCAGCGGGTTAGGAATACGGTTATTACTGAAGTTGCTGATAGTACCTGACACCAGCAACAGCGCCGGGAACACCCAGGGCGAATTAATAAACAACGTTGCTACAAGCCCCCCTACCATTATACTGGCGGTAGCTATATGCTTCACACTCGTTTGCATCATCCGCGCGGCTGCATAGAATACAAACCCCACCGACATCGGCTGCACATAAGAAAACAGGTTCGATGGAATTTTCTTATCTCCCTGTGCTGCCCCCATGTCGAAGTAATAGATAACAAACGACAACGCCCCCATGATAAACGCCGCCGGAAAAACCCACAACAGCAAGGTAATAATAGCCAGCGGAACACCGCCCCTTTTCATAGCAATCAGCATCACCGTTTGTGTAGACGATGGCCCCGGCAACATCTGGCAAAACGAATTAAATTCCAGCAATTCATCCTCCGTCACATCCTTGCGTTTCTGCACAAACGTCTTTACCATCATACCCATATGCCCCTGCGGCCCGCCAAAAGCCGTAAAAGAATAAAGGAACACACTCTTCAAAAATGGTACATGCCGCAGCAGCATCAGTCGGTAAATTTGGATTTGAAAGTAAAGCAAAAAAACTAAAAACCCTAAATCCCTGAAGGGACTTCCCCATATTACCTGCTCACCCGCATTGCATAAATATTTATATCAATATCTGAATTGAATGACCTATCAACCTGTCAACTTTTCAACCAATCAACTTTTCTACATTTCAACAAAACAACCTATCTTGCGCCCTAAATTTCGTTTCATGAATCATTTAATGCTCAGCGCTTTCTTCGACAACGTTAATAAAAATGTTGGCCCTGTACTTATGTGGGTTTTCTTTCTCCTCATGCTCATAGAACTTTTATATGTGATGATCAAGTACGCCGACGGAGCCGTTGATGAAAAAAAATAATACTTGCCCGACGCACCACTAAATATTGCTGATATCCGCAGAGAATACATGCTCGAAGCCCTCGATGAAGACATCGCCGGCCACGACCCCATTACTTTTTTCCGCAAATGGTTTACCGAGGCCGAAGCCGCGCAAACCACCGATATCAACGCCATGACCCTCGCAACCATAGATGCGCGCCACAATCCGCATGCCCGCATAGTGCTGCTCAAAGGGCTCGACGAACAAAGCTTCGTTTTCTTCACCAATTACGACAGCGACAAAGGCAGGGAAATTGATGAAAACCCCAACGTAGCCCTCCTGTTTTACTGGAAGGAACTGGAACGCCAGGTACGTATTGAAGGCTTTACTGAAAAGATTTCAGCTGAAGAAAGCGACGCCTACTTTCACTCCCGCCCCACCGCCAGCAAGATAGGCGCCTGGGCCTCACCCCAGAGCCGCAAGATTGCCGCACGCAACATCCTCGACCTCAACTTCGCCAAATACGAAAAGGAATTCACCGACATCTTCATCCCCCGTCCCGAACACTGGGGCGGTTACCGTGTTCTCCCCAGCCGCATAGAATTCTGGCAGGGCCGCACCTCCCGCCTCCACGACCGCATCCTCTTCACCCAAACTGAAATAGGCGGGTGGGAACGGCACAGGCTTGCGCCGTGAGAGACACCAAAGACGCAACAAAATATTATTAAGATACGGGTCATTGCGAGTAACGAAGCAACCTCACGAAATAAGGGTTTGTAAAAACACCTTCCCCTCCTGTGCTGAGCAATTGCCGAACTATATATAACAATGATACGACAATATTTTGACGTCACTTATCAATCAACCAATCAACCAATCAACCTGTCAACTAAAATTTCTTCCTCCCCCACCTTATCGCATAACTTATATACAGGTTAAAATCAAACACAGCACTCTTATCGCCCTTGCCGAATCCGGCAATGTAGAGAGGAGCATCCTGCTTGAAGGATTTTCCGTTCATCAGAAATTTGCCACGGAGATTCCATCCGGCGAAGAGACTCCTGAGTAGCTGCACGCGCATGCCTCCGGTAAGTTCTGCCCATACCACCCCAAAGTTGCGGCCGCTTCGGGTGCCCTGAGTGTTGCCCCACATACTGTCAATGATAGTAAAAGTTGCGGCGCTGCGGTCAACTTGCGTGTATGCCACCCGCAGCCCGAAGAACATCATGTCCCAGTCGGTTTTACTTTCACGGGTGAGGATGGTTTTGTTAAAGCCCGCGCGGAAGAATGTATTGGTAGTAGTGTATTTAAGATCAGGATAGTCCACTTTCGAGCCACCCCATCCGGCTTCAGCAGCGAGGTAGAATTCATTGTGCAGGTAATAATCAGCCTCCGCTTCGTAACTAAAACGGTCGGTATAAAAACTGTTTCGTACCGGGCTCACAATGTCGAATCCGAGACACAACTGATGGCCCGCGCTGTCGGGCTTTTTCACCACGTGTTCTGTAGTATCAATAGTTGCCGTATCAGCCTGTGCAAACACAGGCGATGCACCAAATACCATAGCCGCACTAAAAGCCAGGATGTATATACACCTGCAGATGCTTTGTATTGACATTGTTGGTTACGCTTGTATTGATGATGTGCAATGAGTCAATCATTAAATGGGATGTATGAACAGAGTCTAAGGTATAAAAGTAAGTATACCCGCAGGCATTTGATAAAAACTGCAGCTGCCTTGCATAATAGAAGGTAATGGTATCTATAGTTTTGCTTTGGTAACTGACGGTATCTGTGGCGAACAACCACATGCACATTGTTGTATCAGGTGAAAGAGACACCGCAAATGAAGAGCCCCTTGTATATACGAATGCATTCCTTTTTGCCGGATTATCGGTAAGGGGGATAAAAACGGCAGAAGGCAAAGCGGTATCTGTAAATAGCGTGGTAGTATCGTTAGCCTTGTGCATCATCTCCATCGTAAGGCTGGCGGTCTTGGGAGTAAGACACAGCTGCCGCTGCTGGCTGCAGGACACCCAGAAGGCGAGTGCGGGCAACAGCAAGAAAGCGGGAAAGTATTTAGATACTTTAATCATTCAGCGTATGCAGTATTTTATCAATCTCCCCTATTACACTATCCAGTTGTTCGCGCATGTTTTGTTTGCCTGCGTCATCAACGCCGGCAGTATCCATGTCTACGCTTACCATCTCTTTCTCCAGCGATGCCAGCTTTTTCTTCTGCTTGTCTGTTGTCTTTATCTGTTCAGCAACAGTTTCTTTGAGCCGTTTATTCTCCGACTCCAGCGCCGAGTATTTTCTCAGCAGCATATCCAACTTCTTATTTAGCTGATCAATAGCTTCCATTATTCCCGGATTTGTGCGCTAAGCTTGTTTTTATACACGTCCATCAATTGTTTCATCAACTGCTCTATCTCTGCCTCGGTTAAAGTACGGTCTTGTAACTGAAAAGTATAACTTAAAGCAAATGATTTTTTCCCTAGCCCTAATTTTTCGCTCTCGAAGATATCGAATAATCCGAACGACTGCAACGCATCCAGCTTCAGTTTTTCAGTGGTTTCTTCCACCTGGCCATACGTTATACTGCTATCTATCACGATTGCAATATCGCGCTGCACTGCAGGAAACCGTGGCACCTCGCTGTAGCGTATCTTATTTGCGGTGGCGGCTTTCATCCAGGTATCCCAGTTTATTTCGGCATAGAACACATCCTGTTTCACCTCAAATTCCTGCAGCCTTGCAGCATCCACCTTTTTAACCATGCACAACACAGTATTTTTCCATTTCCATACTATCTCCCCACTATCATTATACGCCAGCGATGTATTCGATATACCGGCGTAACTCAGCAGGTTATTGAGTATACCCTTCAGGTGGAAAATATTTGTCCGGTGCGCTTTCTGATCCCAGTTCGCGGTTCTTATATTCCCTGTTAACCATATTGCCAGGCAAGCCACCTGAACATATTTGCTCTCCCGCTGAGCGTATATATTTCCGAATTCAAACAGACTCAGATCCTGACTTTTGCGGTTGCAGTTGTACTGTATCACCTCCAGGCCGCCTTCCAGTAATGAAGGCCTCATCACATCCAGCTCGCTGCTGAGGCTGTTGATCATCTTTACCAGATCCGTCTTAGCGGGATAATACTTACTGTTAACTATTGAGTTGGTAACAATCTCCTGCAAGCCCATACCACAAAGCAGTTCGGCCATACGGTCACGTTCCTTGCGGTCGTTAGGCATAGGCCTGGTGAGCGAAATATTCAGGCGTTCAGGTATCAGGATATTATCCAACCCGTCAATGCGTAATATTTCTTCTACAATGTCTGCAGGGTGCGCTACATCGGTTTTATCAGAGGGTACTTTAAGAGCAAGTGATTCATCATTTTCACTGACGATCTCAAAACCTGCGGCTACCAGCAGTTCCTGTATAGCTATATGTTTGTAAGCCTTGCCACTTAATTTCTTAATGTAACTGTACGAAACATTTACTGTAGCAGCAGGTAATGGCATCGGGTAAACATCGGTAACAGATGATGCAACTTCTCCTCCTGCATGTTCAACGATCAGGGAAGCCGCGCGTTTCAGTGCAGGCAACACATTATTTATGTCAACCCCTTTTTCGAAATGCGTGGCTGCATCAGTGCGAAGGTCGAAGTGTAAGGAAGTTCTGCGAATATGCCTGGGATTGAAGTAGGCGCTTTCCAGGAATACATTGGTTGTGGTTTCTGTGATACCACTGTGCAGTCCGCCAAAAACGCCACCCATAGCCAATGGCCCTTGTGCATCACAGATCATCAGGTCATGATTCCTGAGCTTTCTTTCTTTTTCATCAAGCCCGGTGAATAGGGTACCTGCCGGTAAAAACCTGACATTGATTTCGCCGCCATTTATTTTATCAGCATCGAATGCATGCAGTGGCTGGCCAAATTCATGAAGGACATAGTTGGTGATGTCTACAATATTATTGATACTGCGCACCCCTATTGTTTCCAGCCGCGCCTTCAGCCATTCAGGAGAAGCGCCAACCATTACATTCCGGAGGCTGATACCAGCGTATCGCGGACAAGCTTCAGTGGCTGCTATCCGCACATTCACCTTGGTTTCGGTTCCTTCTTTTATTTCATTTTTGGGCAGTGAAACCCCATATTTTCCACCGCGGTGATGAGTAAGATAGGCACATACATCGCGTGCCACGCCTATGTGGCTGTTGGCATCAGAACGGTTGGGAGTGAGCCCTATATGGATGGCAAAATCAGTTTGCGGAACCTTAAAATAAACTTTGGCAAGCGTACCAACAACCGCATCTGCAGGCAAGATCAGGATGCCTGCATGGCTTTTTCCAAGACCAATTTCATCTTCGGCACATATCATTCCGGCGCTTTCTTCACCACGGATCTTAGCCTTTTTTATAAGGAACGGCGCACCTTCTGTGGGATGTACCATTGCGCCCACGGGGGCTACCACCACCTTCTGACCGGCAGCAACATTAGGCGCTCCGCACACTATTTTCAAAGCTTCCGGGCCGCCGGTATTCAATGTGGTAAGACTCAGTTTATCTGCATTAGGATGCTTTTCACAGGTCAAAACCTCGCCAATCACAAGCCCCTCAAGGCCTCCGGGGATTGTCTCCACCGGTTCAACAGCTTCCACTTCAAGCCCTATTGAAGTGAGGATATTGCTTAATTCATTGACAGGCAAGGGTTCCGGCAGATATTCCTGCAACCATTGGTACGAAATGATCATTTAACAACTAAATTTTGGCAAAGATAGCCCATGATAATAGCAAAAACTAGGTTCTCAAAAAAACCATTAACAAAACCATTTACCCCCACTATAATGTGTATTGCGTGTTAATTGTTGTCAGTAACGTAAATACTTTGGGGAAATCCCCTCCCTTTTAGGAACTTTGTGTTGGCAACTGGTGTAAAAGGTGTGCAGGAAGGGCTTAAAATTTTACAGGCAAAAAATGTTTGCGGTTCTGAATTTCGCAGTTACATTCGTTCACCCCCCACGGGTTTTAACCTTAACTTAATACGGGCTTAACAGTAAATAAATAGTAAAAATTCACTGTTTAATGCCCGAAAGTAGCGGTTTTAGCCGGCGGAGACGACAAAATAACATTACAACTCACTATATAAGACAGTTACCAGATAATGGCAGTTAACATTAAAAAAGACTTTGGAAGTACAAGAAGCCGTAAACCGGACCTCACTACACTCGTTTATGGAAAAGTACCGCCACAGGCTCCGGAACTTGAAGAAGCGGTTCTTGGAGCATGCATGCTGGAAAAAGATACTTTCGCCCAGGTTTTAGAGATCATCCAGAGCGAAGATTGCTTTTACTTGGATGCACACCAGAAAATTTATTCCTCCATGAGGCGCCTTTTTGATAAAGGTACTCCGGTTGACCTGCTGACCATAACAGAAGAACTGAGGAAAACAAATGAATTAGAAATTATCGGCGGGGCGTATTACCTCACCCGTCTCACAATGAGTGTATTATCCAGCGCCCACGTAGAAGCGCACGCACGCATTGTGATGGAGAAATTCATTCAGCGTGAACTCATCCGCATCAGCGGTTCTGTAATAAGCGATGCATACGAAGACAGTACCGACGTTTTCGACCTGCTGGATAAAGCCGAATCAGGCCTTTATGAAATAACAGATAAGCACCTGCGTAAAAACTTCAGGAGCCTCCAGGATGTGCTTGTAAAAACAGTAAATGAGATAGAGGAGAACAGGAAAAAAACAGATGATATAACAGGTGTGCCATCAGGCTTCAAAAGTCTTGACAGGCTTACTGCAGGCTGGCAGAAGACCGATCTCATTATCCTTGCGGCCCGTCCTTCAGTGGGTAAAACAGCATTCGCACTCAACCTTGCAATGAACGCGGCAATGAATGCAGGCAAACAATTCCCGGTAGCGGTGTTCTCCCTGGAAATGGGTGCAGGACAAATCGTAAAAAGGATGCTTAGCGCTGTCACCGATGTGAGTATGGAAAGTATCACCCGCGGCAAAATGGCTGAACATGAGTTCATCCAGATGTCGCAACGTATGGCAAAACTGGCACAGGCAAAGATTTTCCTTGATGACCAGGCTGCACTCAACATTTTCGAACTCCGTGCAAAGGCCCGCAGGCTGAAACAAAAACATGATATCCAGCTGATCATCATTGACTACCTGCAGCTGATGCAGGCCAATGTGGACAAGAGCGGCAACCGGGAGCAGGAAATAAGCAAAATATCCCGTGATCTGAAGGCCCTTGCCAAGGAACTGGAAGTGCCAATAATAGCTCTGTCACAGCTCAACCGTTCCGTAGAAACAAGAAAAGAATCCAAAGTACCGCAGTTAAGTGATCTGCGCGAATCAGGAGCAATCGAGCAGGATGCCGACCTGGTTATGTTCCTGTACCGTCCTGAATACCACGGCATTAATAACGATGCCATGGGTGAAACCATAGAAGGTGAGACCCAGATACACATAGCCAAGCACCGTAACGGCAGCACCGGTATGGAAAAAGTGCGCTTTATAAAGGAATACCAGCGGTTCGTGGATATGGAAGACAACCGTTTCGATTCATTTGGTGGCGGTGGCAATTTCAACGGCGGTGGCGGCACTCCCAAAGACAATCCGCAGGCCGGTATCCGACGCGATTCAAGTGAATTTGGCGGCTCCAAGATGTTCATACCTGGCGGTTTCCAGACACGTCCGTCCAAGCTCAATGATTCCAACTGGGATGATGATGAACCGGGTAGCGGCGGTGCGTTTAAGAAGTTGCCTCCTCAGGATGATGATGTGCCGTTTTAGCAGCTAAATAATTACAATTGCCAGGTATAAACATACTGTAGAGTACATACCGGCTTCTTTTGATGGCTATCATACAAGACAGCATCGGTAATCAAACCATTTTGCCTGGTAACATACCAGTAATGATCCAGTTTGCCATCCAGCAACTGGTAGAAGAAGATTTTATCTTTATACTCTAAGTACAATTTGGCATAGGTCTGATTGCCGACGAGTGTAGAAAAGTAAAATTCCTTTTGGAAGGATATGGTCCGGCCATTTGCATATTTGATGCACACTTTACAACCATGGTGTTCAATTAACGCCGACAGATGCATGTACTGGTCATCGAAATTGAAAAAATAGACTTTTTCTACAGAATCACATGAGCCGTGTATGTGCACTTTTAATTCACTGTGCTGACGTTGCAGGTCCTTCAATATTCTATTGATTACAGATGTCGAAGTATCATACAACCCTTGACCTTCCTTCGAATATGCATTCGGAAAAACGAGTCTGTCTTTAAGCATGTTTTCCAATGAAAATCCAGAAAATGCAAGGATGCGTTCATAAACATTGGAATAAGTAAGTTTTCTTTCCTGTATTATAGACGAGGGGTCAAAAGATTTTTTTACTTCTGTCAGCCTGTTCTGAAGGTCATAATAATATTTGCGTGTCACCCCTGAGGCATACTTTCCATTAATAAACTCATTTTGAATCAATGAATCGGGCAAATGATCTTTATTGAAAACGGAATAGAATTCATACTGAACACGCAATTGCTCTGTTCCTTCGGTTGTTTTAGCGAGTATTCTTAAGTTATCGTCTGAATAACTGTAGGTAGTTGTATAGACACGTTTTTGATGATCCTTGCGGTTATCAAACTGATCGTGCCGGATCAGAAATCCGGCATCATTGAATTCCATTTGCTCGACAAGCGTTTTGTCTTTTCCCCAACATAAGAATTTTCCCATCTTTCTCACCTTATTCATCTTGTATACTTCGGGGCAGTATTGGTCATACGTTATTGGTATTTGATTCGGGTAACAAAGACTACGTTCTTCAAATTGAGACCGGGAAATTGCCCCCCGTTCATATACCTGACCAAAGCAAACAGAAGGAATACACGTAGCAATAATTGGCAATAGCAATAAGACATATCTGCTCCACGCTGTTTTCATAAGTAGTAAAAATAGTAAAATTGTCCGGTGTCATGGGCATTTAGTAAGACTCCCGTCTCGTTAGGACATGCTTTTTTGATCTGGAATCGGGGATTAGTAATTGGGATGAGAATGATGTGAGAACCCGCGCAGACTGGCGGAAACTTCTTGAAATGGCTAACGAAATTAATGATTTGATCAGTGCAAAAGGAAAATAAGACTATGCAGCTTTGTTTTTTTTGATTGTGTCTAGGTGCCTCATTCTTTTAGCATCAGCGCGTTTCTTTTTCTCTGCATCCTCACTTTTCATCCGGCGAATCTCCGAGCGTGTAAAACGCTCAATGTAATCATCAAGGTCTTTATAATCGCCCTGTTCGATCATCCATTTTGCCTCACGCAACTCTTCTGGAGTTACAATCTCATACCGGTAGTCAGCGTATTTATCTACCTTTTTAATTTTCTTAATAGCCATAACGATAACAGGATTTTATCACTGCAAATTTAGGAGTTAAAAATACCATCGGAACGCAGATATAGGCTTATTTCCTAGTCCCACGGTTAATTAATGTTAAATATTTGCAATATTCTAAGAATGTTTCGTAAATTACATTAATTAATCTTTGGGTTATGGTAACGATAATATTATCAGGAGTTGGTGGCAGTTCAAATTGGTTGCCGCTTATTTTACCTTTGGTGGCTATAGTGGCCCTTGTTAAGGGTGTTGATATGCTCGTTTATTATATCAGGAACAGAAAATTGCATCATGCTGATGGCCTTACCAATGACCTTAATGCCCATTATGACGACACTACAGGGCAGGGCATTGAACATGATACTTTGCTTTAATTTTAGTAACACTAAAACGTAAATCACACTGTCTGTACTGATTTTAGGTGGTGCGCCCGGCGGCAACCGGACGCCATTATAACTCATACTTATCGCTGTCTTTTTGGTTATTGCCGGAATTGATTATGTTTTCCGGTTCATAAAACGGAAGTTACATCAGAGTAAATTTCCAAATGCCGGAGAAGAGTTCAGTGCTACACACGATGAGACATCTGATCAAATTGTTTCCAAACAAAAGCATAATATTTTCACTAAATATTCATGAATTAGCCTCCCTTTACGGTTAAATTAATTTTTTAAGTTAATTTTGCACATTCACTTATTATAAAAAACCTTTAATGACGCGCATTTACTTCGACAATGCTGCCACCACAGCACTTGATCCTGAAGTATTGGATGCCATGATGCCTTTTCTGACCGAAAAGTTTGGCAATCCATCTTCGATATATTCCTATGGGAGGGAAACGAAAATGGCCATTGAAAACGCGCGGAAAACTGTTGCCCGTATTCTCAATGCCAACCCCGGAGAAATATTCTTTACCTCCGGCGGCACGGAAAGCACCAATTTCGCAATTACCGCAGCTATACGCGACCTTGGGTGCAAACATATCATTACTTCTCCCATCGAGCACCATGCTACCCTGCATACAGCCGAACATATGGCTCATACAGGGCAGGCAACACTGAGCTATGTCAGACTTACTGATAAAGGCCATATTGACCTCAGCCATCTTGAAGAATTGCTGGCCAATAGTAAGGAAAGATCTGTGGTCACGCTAATGCATGCGAACAATGAGATTGGGAACCTTTTGAAAATTAAGGCAGTGGGCGAACTATGCAAAAAGTATGACGCTATTTTCCACAGCGATACCGTGCAAACGGTGGGCCATTATCCGTTTAATCTGAAGGATATTTATATTCACTTCATTAATGGAGCAGGGCATAAATTTCACGGGCCAAAAGGGGTCGGAATAATGTATGTAAACGAACATGTGCGCATCAAACCATTTTTAAATGGCGGCTCACAGGAACGCAATATGCGTGCCGGAACCGAGAACCTGTATGGCATAGTAGGTTTTGCAAAAGCTTTGGAGATAGCTACACGACGTTATGAACAGGATAGTGTACATATCAAAGGTTTGAAAACCTACATGGCTGAGCAATTAATGGAAAAATTCCCGAAAGTTATTTTCAATGGCGACTCAACCGGCAGCAGCCTATACGCGGTATTGAATGTTTCTTTCCCAATGACCGAACGTTCGGATATGTTACTCTTCAACCTGGATATGGCAGGAATATGTGTAAGTGGCGGCAGCGCCTGTACCAGCGGGGCTAATTCAGTAAGCCATGTCATTAAGGCCATACACAATGGCGATGCAACCGATATGGTTCCTATTCGTTTTTCATTCAGCAAGCACAATACAAAGGAAGAAGTAGACACAGTTATTGAGAAGCTGAAAGAATTGGTTTAAAAAATTGCTGCATCTAACTACCGACTACAATTTATTCCTATAAGTGAATTTATTATTAAACCCTTCATTTTCATAATCAGTATCTTTGCAGCGTAATAATTTATTATTAGCGCGCTCTTAATATTCCATTTACACACAGAACGGAAATTTGCGCTTTTAAGACTCTGATTATGTTACATAAAACTAAGATCGTTGCCACTGTAGGACCTGCCTGCAATACTTACGAAAAGTTACTGGCGCTTGTTAATGAAGGAGTCAATGTATTCCGCCTCAATTTCTCACATGGCACCCACGAAGAACACCTCGAAGTCATAACCAATATTAAAGCCATCAACAAAGCGCACCATAGCAATATTGCCATTCTTGCAGACCTGCAGGGACCTAAACTACGTGTAGGTAATATTGAGAACAATGCATTGGCATTAAAGAAAGGAGATTTATTCTATTTTACCAATGAAGAATGCATAGGTACTTCTGAACACGTTTACATTTCTTATCCTGCTTTTCATACAGATGTAAAGGTGGGTGAAAAGATTTTGCTCGACGACGGAAAGATTGAGGTGATGGTTAAAGAAATTACCTCTGATGGTCGTGTGCAGGTGGAAGTGCTGACACCTGGTATTCTGTCGTCAAAAAAAGGCGTAAACCTGCCTGACACAAAAATTTCATTGCCATCATTATCAGAAAAAGACCTGAACGATCTTGAATTTATTATAGCCCATAATGTTGACTGGATAGCCTTATCTTTCGTCAGGCGCCCTGAGGATGTGGAACAATTACGAACTATAATAAAAAGCAGAAATAGTGAAGCAAAAATCATTTCTAAAATCGAGAAACCTGAAGCGCTGGAACACCTGCGCGAAATAATACTCGCCTCAGATGGGGTCATGGTGGCCCGTGGCGACCTGGGTGTGGAATTGCCCCTTGAACAAATTCCAATGATTCAGAAGAATATCATCCGTAAATGTATACACCGTGCAAAGCCGGTTATCATTGCCACGCAAATGATGGAAAGCATGATGGACCGCACGCGCCCTAACCGCAGTGAAATAACCGACGTAGCCAATGCTGTGATGGAAGGCGCCGACGCACTGATGCTGAGTGGAGAAACCGCTATAGGACAATACCCGGAACTGGTTATTCATACCATGGTGAGTATTATCAAAGAGGTGGAGAAAGAAGAAACAGTTTACCACCGAAACCTTACCCCAAAGCACCACTCTCCTTCATTTCTCAGCGACGCACTTTGTTACAACGCATGCGAAATCGCGAAAGATATAAAGGCGCATGCACTCATCGGCACTACCCAATCAGGTTATACCGCTTTTATGCTTTCCAGTTATCGCCCTCAGTCTCCTTTATATGTATTTACTAAAACACAAACGCTGGTCAACCAGCTAAGCCTTAGCTGGGGTGTAAAAGCTTTTTATTACGACAAAGAAGAAAGTATAGATGGCATCATTGCAGACCAGATAAAATTCCTTAAAGACAAAGATTTCATTAAGTCCGGCGATGTAATTGTAAATACAGGAAGCACACCGGTACATGAACACTTACCAACTAATTTACTGAAGATAACGAAGGTGGGGTGATGAGAAAAGGAATCAGAAAACAATTTTTTATTTTTTGTATTTTCTTTCTGGATTTCTACTATGATGGTAAATGGATTTGATAGTAATAATCCTGGACTCATGGTCTATAGTGTAAACTACATTGTAAGGATAATCCTTTAGCCCTAGTTCATAATAATCCTCTATACATTGCGCCATCGTGTTGGATGCTCACAAATAAGTTCAATAACATGCTCTGTCGCCTCAATAAACCCATTAGCGGCATTTATGCTTCTGTCAAAGTACCAGCTAATTGCTTCTTCGTACTCTTGTTGCGCCACCTCAGCGAGAAAGTATGCATACCCCATAATCAGCGGGACTTCAACAGTTTTTCAATTCTTTTTTTACTTTCCTTGGCAGAGATAAGCTTCATGCTGCCGTCTTTAATGGCTGCAGTACGCCTGTCCAATTCGGCTTTAAATTCATCTGAATATCCACCTTCCGTACCAGCAATATCATTCTGACAAAGCGTATAAATCGCCCTTACTTTTTTGTCATCTGCTAATTCAAGGTAATGATGTAGTTGTTGCCTGATCGCCGTAGCTGTCATAAAATTATCTTGTACCCAAATTTAGCATTTTTTTTGATTTCAATCGTTCACCAGATAAAAAATCATAATAATCTTAGTAGTGCTATTTTTTATAGCTTTGTTCCAAATACTTCCCTGTTGTGTTTATCAAATACCTTTTCCTGGTCGTAATATTTTGTGGTTTAAGCGTCAATACCCGCGCCCAGCAACTTTCTTTCAAAGACACCATTGCCAGCTATAATGCGCAAAGGATAAACACCAACCGGAAAGGAGTGCTGGCACTTGGCACATGGGGCATTGCAAACATTGCTGGTAGTGGCATCGGGTATTTTACAGCCACTAAAGATGAATGGAAATACTTCCATGAGATGAACGTATTGTGGGGAGTGGTAAATACCGGCATAGCAGCTATGGGCATGGCCGGTGTGCGTAAAGAAATGGGAGCAAAGTTAAATTACCGGCAAAGTTATGACCGGTTTCTTTCCAATAAAAAACTGTACCTCATCAATGCCGGCCTCGATATAGCCTATATAGGGGCCGGAATTGCCCTGACCGAATACGGCTCGTCAACAAAATCAAACGCAGCTATTTTTAAAGGTTTCGGCAGGTCATTCACAATTCAGGGGGTGTTCCTCCTTTTCTTCGATAATATAATGTTTGCATCACACCTCCGGTACAATAGTAAATGGTTTACCATTATGAATGAGATCCGGCTTACCAATAATGGAATAGGCTTTACACATACCTTCTAAAAGGAACAGGCTGCATGTGCAGCCTGTTTTCAATATTTTGAAACTAAATTTCAGATTCTCTTACTTAAAATCTCCTGCCTTTACAAAAGTTATCTTTTTAGGGTCAAGCAATTTTTTCATAACACTGTTTAATTCGGCTACAGTCAGCTTTTGCAATTTATCATCAATATTCTGGTCCCAAACCATCATCCGGTCAAGGAACAAATAACTATTCAGGGTAGATGCCAGTTGCCCGTCATCTGTGCGCCCTGTTTCCCTGTACTGAATGTACCCGGCTTTTGCCTGCTTTAGCTCATCTTCCGTAAATCCATCTTTCAGCATTTTTACAAGTTCATCATTCCATGCTGCTTCCAGCTTGGCTTTATTTTCCGGGTTATAGATCGCATAAGACATAAACATGCCCGATTCATCAAGGGAGTTTATTTGAATGAATGAACCAACACCATAACTTATACCTTCTTTCTGGCGAATACGTGTCGCAAGTCTTGAATTGAGGAACCCACCTCCAAAAATGAAATTACCCATTTTAAGCCCCGGAAAATCAGGATTATCATCCCTCATCTTCAGGTTCATACCACATACCAGCATTGCATTCTTTTTATCAGGAGTTTTTATTTCTTTATTTTCGGGTGTTATGTCGTCATATTTATCAACTACCCTCGTATAAGACATAGGCGCGGTCCAGTTTGCCAGAAGTTTATTCAATTCTACTTTTACAATTTCTACATCAAACTCTCCGACAAATGCTGCTGTAGCGTGACTGCTGCTATAAAAATCTTTATAAAAACTTTTTATATCACGCAGGCTTGTATTATTTAATCCATCTACTTCTTCATCAACAGTCTTTACATAGTCAATATGGCCTTTGGGCCTGGGGTTGGCAATACGGCTATATTCCCTGAATGCAATACTTTGCGGCTCAGACCTTTCCTGTTCAAACTGGCTTAGGTTCTCATTTTTCAGGGTTTTAAATTCATCCTCAGTAAATGAGGGTTCGCGCAGCATTTCATATATCAGGTCCAGTACCAGTGGCAGGTTCTGTTTTGTTGATTTTATGGCTATTACCACCGTCTGGCTACTGCCGCTGATATTAACTGTAGAAGACAATTTATCCAGTTGCTCATTTATCTGGGCCATTGTATTATTCTTCGTTCCTTTTTTCAGCATGGCTGCAGTTAATGACGCTATAGAACTCTTATTCTCCAGCGACTTTTCATCTCCAATTCTCAGGGTAATCCGTCCTTCAACTGTATTGCCCCTGGTTGATTTTGAAAGTAAAGCAAACTTAGCGCCGCCTGGTATGGTACCGCGCTGAGTGCGCTTGTCAATATTGGTCGGCGAAGGATCGAAAGACTCAGCCTGCGCCAATGCTGCCTGTCCCTTATAGTCTTTTACAAGGCTTGCCACATCAGGCTGCGATGGTAAAATAGCTCTTACAGGATCATTAGTGGGTATGAATTCACCTGTAGTCCGGTTAGATGGAACAAAATAATTTTTCACTATGCGGTTCACATCATCAGCAGTTACTTTTTTCAGGTTGTCCCTGTAAATGAATGCCAGCCTCCAGTCCCCTTGCGCAATGAATTCACTCAAAGTGAGGCCAATATTTTCCGTGTTCCTGTAGGTCTCTTCAAATGTCTTGATCAGTTTATTTTTTGCTTTATCCACTTCTTCTGCGGTTACTGGTTTTGTAGCCAGTTCATCTATTGTTTTGAACATGGCGTCTTTTACTTTTTCCAGGTCCTTTGTTTTAAGCACATCGGCGGTTATGTAGAAGTAAGCCGGGTCTTTAAGTGCAGGATTATCAGCTCCTACACTTGTGGCAAGTTCAGTTTTAACAAGGCTTTGGTACAGCCTGCCGTTTGGTTGGTTGGTAAGTACTTCATTCAGCACATCAAACGAGGGGTAAGAGGGATCGGATCCGGCTACCACATGGTACCCGCAGGATACTTCCTGAACATCGCCAACACGGCGAAGTGTTACATCGCGTTCTCCGTCCTGCACCGGTTCTATAGTATAAGTTGGCTGTAATACCCTGGTTGGTTTCGGAATGGAACCAAAATACTTTGTTACCAATGCAAGGGTTTTAGCTTCATCAATTTTACCTGCTACCAATAATATGGCATTATCGGGCTGGTAATATTTCTGATAAAATGCCTGCAGATTTTTTATCGGCACTTTTTCAATATCTTCTTTCGAGCCTATGGTTGACTTTCCATAATTGTGCCAGAGGTACATGGTTGATAATACTCTTTCTTCAAGTATAGCCGGCGGATAATTTTCACCAGATTCAAACTCATTCCGAACTACACTGAATTCACTCTTCAGGTCTTTTTCTGCTACGAACGAGTGTACCATACGGTCTGACTCAAGACTCAACGCCCAGTTCAGGTTTTCATCCGTGGCTGTAAATGTTTCAAAATAATTCGTACGGTCATATGAGGTTGTGCCATTTGGGCTTGCCCCATGCGAAGTCAGTTCATCAGGCACATGCGGATGCTTGGTCGAGCCTTTGAACATCATGTGCTCCAGCAGGTGCGCCATCCCGGTTTCTCCATAACCTTCCATACGTGAACCAACCATGTAGGTAATGTTCACAGTAATCTTTGGCTTGGAAGCATCAGGGAATAAAAGCACATGCAGCCCGTTGGGTAACCGGTATTCAGTTATGCCTTCTACCTGGGTTATTTTTACAGCGCCTGAGGTCCCGGCTGTTTTTTGTGCATGAGCACGAATACAGGTCATTGCTGTTACAATTAGCATAAGCCCTGTAAAAAGATTTTTGAGTTTCATACCTAATCATTTTTTGATGAAGAAGACAAATGTATCTAAAGAAAAAATAAAATAATAATTTAGAAAAGCTATTTATAATAAATCAGGTTTTATATCTTTATAATAAACAACAAAACTCAAATAATATGAGCAGGAAAATCTTTACATCATTTTTAATTGGCTTCTTAGTTTTTTTTGCCTTTAGTAATGCAAATGCCGCCTACAGACACAGGCATCATCGCATACACCATCCGCATCATGTTTACCACCACCGGCATGCACATCACATATACCACCACCGCACTGTGCACCATGTGTACCACCACCGGCATGCACATCATGTATACCACCACCGACATCCCCATCATATGTACCACCACCGGCATGCACATCATGTATACCACCACCGCACTGTGCACCATGTGTACCATCACCGGCATGCACATCATGTATACCACCACCGCATTGTGCACCATGTATACCACCACCGCATTGTGCACCATGTGTACCATCACCGGCATGCACATCATGCGTACCATCACCGATCTGTCCATCATGTACACCACCATCGGTCTGTGCATCATGTTTACCATCACCGCCCAATGCATCATGCACGCCATACTCATCATCATACGCGATAAAATATTCATTTGATTGCCGGGGTTATTTTCACCTAAAGCAATTTATCCCTGTTTTTCTCATGCAGTTTTGGGACCATTACTCCCAATTCCAGTTTCCGTATGCTTTTGATACCGGAAAGTAAAATTATTTGCCGAAAAAAATGATGCATTACTACCTGAAAATCTCCAAAAAAATAATAACTTTAATTAATAAAACTTCTGCTCATGAGATCCTTATCCCTTATTTCAGTCGCACTTATTTTAATTGTTGCATTCTATAGCTGCCACAAAAGTTCCGTGAATGCCAACACAACTTATATTAATAGCATTACCAAATCTCATAAGTGGACAGGGTATTTTAGTAAAGGCATTGTTTCGCCGGTAGGAGCCGGCAATTTTGGCCTGCAAGCCTACAACCATAATGTTGCAGACACTACCTTCCCGATTACTGAATTAACCTACCAGCTTGCCAGTATTCCTTTCTGGAGTGAACCCTTAAAATACAAAAGTACAGATGCAGTTGCCCGGACAGTTACTTACGATACGGTTATTGGCGGCGGCACCGAAGCTACACTGGTTTATTACTACGCTATAGATAGTATGTACTTTACTTACAATTCCATCGTTGGCTCAGAGTATGGTTATGACGATCCGTATAATGTCCATGTTTACTTCCATACGCACAATTAAACACCGGTTTCTGTTCCAACTTACGTTTCTGAATAGAATGCATGAATATTAATCACCCTGGTTATGTTTCGGCAATGAATTTCCCCTGATGAATCGGGGGCCGGAACCTTCTGCATTGGTCTCCCCATTATCGGCTTTGACCAAAACTATAAAAGTATCATTCTTACATGGGTCAATATATATTTCTCCATCATGGTTATTACTGTTAGATATTGCATTCCAGTCGGAATAAGTTATTGCAGAATTATTACTTTTAGTAGGGACAGATGCGTTAGGCCTGCTGGTGCAGGAGGTTAAAGTAAGTTGCATGAGCGCTGCAAAGGTCGCCAGTAGAGATATAATTGGTTTCATAATTGATTGTTTAAATAAAATTACATTTTCAGTTCCATAAATAAAACACTAACTTTTCAACTATTAAAGCTAATTAACTTTATTTAACTTCAACAAATGATTAGCCGTTTAATTATTCTCTTTTTATTTATCCATTCTACCATCTTTTCCCAAACAGCTAAGACGAAGGCTTTTTATGCCTCCATAAAAAAATATGACCTGCGTAAACTCTGGTGTGCAGATAGTTTCTTAGTCCTTGATGGGGACAAAATAGACAACAATGATGTAATTCACTCTGGCCCCGGCATGTTTAGTTTCCCTGAGCCTTTAGGGTTTATTGGTAATGACTACCAGCGTTTTTACATTCACTATCTATCTGTAACAAAAAGCAAAACAAATACTTACCAATATAATGTTACAGGCAAGACCAGGGTAAAGAATAACATTTGCAACTTTAAAGGTACAATTACAATTAAAGAGGCTAAATTATCAACAGAATCATACGATTCAAATTACAAACAAGGGTACGTTTCCTGTATTTACAATCTCTATGAAGATTCATCACTTCCTTACTCCGGCAAGCTAACGGGTAAATTAGAGACTGACTTCATGCTCGATAAGAGGAACAAGATTTATTATGACGTTATTATGCTTGTTGCAGATGGCTATAGCAACAACCAGTGTACCGGCACCTGGAAAAGTTACAAAACCAAAACCGTAAAAAAATGCAACTGGGGCGATTTTAGAATCCCCGATTCCCGCGAGCTCGATGGCGGTGCAGGTGAGTTTATGGTAAATAAGCAATACCTGAAGAACGGCTGGCAAAGCTACATGGAAAGAACCGACACCACTAAAGAGGAACAATGGTGGAAGGACAAGTAATCCTCACATGATGTTTCCACCACCATTAAAGCAGGTAATACCGGATCAAAGCTCAATCAAGTACTATTGCCGAAAGATTATTCTCCAGTGAAGTCCCGGAACAAGGTCCCGCTTTTTCAGTGGTAGGGATTTAGGGTTTGGGGTTGCATAAATCCCGCGTTCCTCACCACCATCATAAAGTAAGGGTGCCTCGCAACTTGTCTCTTCATTATTAGAATGAACTCTTTGTTCAATTCCAGCTTTTTCACTTCATCCAGCTCTGCTACAGACTTTTTCATTTCCATTTTTGCGTTACTTTCCACTTTTGCCCCGTGTTCATTCAATACGAAAGCATTTTCCTGAGTGGCAACTTCTATATTCCATTGGTACTGTCCAGAAAATATTTTTTGACCAACAATGCTCTTGTAATTTGCGAGGTAGTTGAACTTCATCACAGGTATCAGCAGATCATCCCCGTAGCGCAGGGAATATTTCCAATTGTTTCCCTCTTTATTGCGCTCCTGCTTGCCCCTATTAGTAAAATGCTGTACAGTTTGCAAAATCTCCGAGAAATTGCGACCCTCATTAAACCCTTTTGCAAAAATGATCTCATCGCCTTCTTTCTCAGGAACGATGTGAAAAATAAACCGGTCGTCATTTTCATAATACAGTATCCCTATTTGCTCAGCTACTTTATGAGCATATCGGGGCATACCAAACGCCTTAACAACCGTTCCCAAAAATGTAAGGCCACCGGCAGACGTATCAAGCGGTTCTTTAAACGGCATGGTCCTGGCAAAGGACGCATTAATGCGGAGCGTACCCCCATTTAATTCCACCTTGGTCGTGTATTCATTTCCTGATAACGCACCCCTGTGACTAATGGATTTGTTGATATACTGAAGGTCTGCATTGTCGTCAGGCACTGTCACCTGGCCGTTACCCGACTTCCTGAGCTCATCCCATGCATAAAGGAAAGCCGGTGAATAAACCACATTTTTTTCTTCAGGTAAATTGTGTTCTAATGTCTGAACAAATACCGCAGACTTAATAGTATCCAACAAAGCGACCGGCGGAAACTTATCGGAACTTAGCGTAGCAACATGCCCATCCTTACAACCCATTAAGGCAGCCAGTATTAACACATATATCGGCACCTTTTGAATCACAAATGAAATAAGTTTTTAGTAAAATATTAATGCTAAATTATTTTCTAAACCCAAAGGGTTTTACAAGAGCCAAATGCCTGATTCCCCGGAACAAGGTCCCGCTTTTTCAGCGGGAGGGGTTCAGGGGTGTGTTGGCAATGGCTTCCTCACCAGCTTCTCATCCATCATCGCAGTGTTGTAAACAAACGCAGCCATGATAATGGATGCCTGCTTCAGGTCTTCCTCGCTTATGCGGTCATAACTATCCATATTGGTATGGTGGGTGCGCGTTCCATAATCAAGCCCGTCCTGTATAAACTGGAAACCGGGTATGCCGATTTCATCGAATGAAATATGGTCGGTAGAACCCGTATTCTTTATGGTTACTGTACTTGCCCCCATGTCGGCAAATGGTTTCAGCCACGCTGTAAACAGCGGTCGCAGGGCTTCGTTGTTCTGCAGGTAGATGCCTCTTATCTTTCCCCCGCCATTATCAAGGTTGTAATAGGCCGATACCCTCCCCTGCTCAGGCTTAATATCCATTGTCAGCCTGTTACCAAAATGATTCTTTACATACCCTCTCGATCCCAGCAGTCCCTGCTCTTCGCCGCTCCACAGCAATATGCGAATGGTGCGGCGTGGCTTTATACCTATGGTTTGCAGTATCCTTACCGCTTCCATACATACTGCCACACCGGCGCCGTTATCTGTGGCTCCTGTGGCTGCATGCCAGCAATCCATGTGCCCGCCCAGCATCACATATTCATCTTTAAGGTCGGTACCCGGTATTTCGGCTACCACATTATTTTCAATTGAATCGGCTATAAGGAAAGTTGTTTTTGTATCCATCTCTATCTGCACATCATGCCCTGCTTTCACCAGCCGCACTATCCGTGCCATATGCTCCAGGTTCATTTCTACTTCGGGCAGCACAGGTTTTGCATCCCATGCCCTTGAGGCTCCGTTTGAAGTAAATACTGTGCCCATGGTGCCTCTTCCTCCGCTGATCACGGCAAGCGCGCCTTCTGATACCAGGAAGGAATCAATTGCCCTTCTCAGGTTTACCCTGGGTTTTGCAGGTGGTACAGGTTTATCGGCAGCAACAGGCTTTGGCATTTCTTCCACCTCCATTTTTTGCAGCATAGTGTCGTGCACCCTGCTGGCATCAGGTTTGAAATTAGGCGACGTCTCCAGCTTAGCAGGAGCTAAAAGCACTATGTGGTCCCGCAGCTTGCCGGCATATTTAGCCATATCTTCCACGCTGTCTATACGCACCACCACCACATTTGCTTTGGCAATACCCGGAGTACCCGGAGTCCATGCCCTGGGCACAGCAATCAGTTGCTGGTAATAGGGAGCAGTCATAGCCACATAGCACTTATTGACCTCCCAGCCTTTTCCAAAACTTCCCCACTGCTCTATATTGGCATTTTCCAGGCCCCAGCCCTGCAATTTTGCCTTCGCCCACCGCTCAGCGTTTCTCATCCCGGTAGAACCTGTGAGCCGTGGCCCGTTTACATCTGTCAGTTCGAACAGCGTTTCCATCACCTTTGAATGATTGAGCCCTTCGTTCTTTATCCGGATGATGGTAGCTATATCAACTTTTACCTTATTATCGCCTGTAAATGATAGACTGAAACAAGCCAAAGCCATCAGCGCAATGCCGGAAATTTTTCTCATGGAATTCTATTTACCCCCGAAAAATAATAAAATTTAACGGAACAGGCATTAATATCCAAACCAGGACGAAAACAATTCCGTCCCGGTTAGAAGTTATTCTTGTGCGAATTTATTTCACCAGATTATTCAGCTGCCCTTTAAATGCAACCGGGTCAACCTCAGTAAGCGTTACATTATAATTACTGCCTGATGCAGGCGTAGCTGCGGTAACACCACCGTAAAACCTATTGTTGATAAGAGTAAATACTGCAAAATGCACCGGTATATTGGGAACATGCATCTCGTTAAATACCCCATTGGAATAGCTGCCAATCTCACCAAGCGGCCATACTCCTTTATAAGTATCATAAAGAGTATATCCAAAAACATGATTAGAACCCAGAACAGCGCCGGTTACAGCTATCGTCACATTAAAATTCTGGTAATCAGGGCTGGTCATAAACTGGTCTGCATTACATTCATGCAGGCTGTCAGAAATGATATCAAGCGAGTCCCCCTGGTAAACAACCATACCAAACGCCCCATGCCCCCCAGTAGAATCTATTTTATTGTTCCAGTTTACTTTGTTTACAGCTGTATCCTGCGCAGGATTCCCGGCAAAGTAGGTCATGCCCGGCATTGGCGTACCACCCTGCGGAATGATTGCCTGGTAATAATAGCCCGGCCTGAGGAAGAGCTCCTTGCCGCCCTGTGTAGCATACACGCTCACCTCGCCACCCGAAAGCAATGGCTCATTATTACTCACCGGCAGCATTTTCGAAAAGATCATATCTCCTTTTTTCAGGTATTCGGTTACCGCTATCTGCACATTCCCGGTTACGGGGCCGCCTGTACCATCCATAAAGCAGGCCGGGTCAAATACATACCTGGTCCCGCTGGCACTGTAAAACGAGCCACCCGTTGTTGAATTAATGGTTGTGTACATTGGCTGCGCACGCAGCATGTCATACACCGTATTCATTGAACTGTAGGTAGTGTACGTCGGAGCAGGGTGCGACGTATTATCCGGCTTACTGCACGCACCTATCATTGACACGGCCAGTACTGCAATCGCAAATCTTGTGATTTTCATAAAACGTTTTTTAGGTTGAAACTACTTGTACCTATAAGACGTATCAAACTCTCAAAACGTTGGTGCGCTATAATCTTATTTTTCAAAAATTAAGTGCCGGTTAATACCAAAAGGCACAAAGCAAAAAAAAAGCCTTTGGTATGTTTAGTACCAAAGGCAAAAAGGCCCTGTTTTATAAAGAAAATCAAATTAACATTTACTTCCCGCAACATCTTTTATACTGCTTACCACTCCCGCAAGGGCAAGGAGCATTCCTGCTGATACTCTTTGAAAACAATAGTTTTATTCCACCACTTGCTTTCCTGTTACCCGGAGCATCCATGTCGGCAATCGCTTCAAACTCTTCTTTCGGAATAAGTGTTTTAAAATCAGAGATATCCTCCTCATCTTCAAAACCTGCAATGTATATTATACCATACTTATTTGCAGTAGCAAGTATGGCATCCTGCTGTGAATGTGGCGCCAGTTTAATAACGGCAGGCTTGGCATTTGTTCCTATCTTGCTCATTTGGATTTTATTGGCAATGAAATATTCTGACATGAAGGATTATAAAACGAAAGGGTGTTGACCACAAAAATGTCATCGGCCTGTCGTTGCGCTCTTATAAAAAATCAGGCCGCAGCTTTCCCACGGCTGGAAGACCGCTTAATTGACTTACGTTTTTGCTTTGCATCTTCCTCCTTCATTCTCTTTTTCTCTGCACGGGTCAGACAATTAATATAATCCTCCATATCGTCAAAATCGCCTTGCTCGATCAACCATTTGGCCTCGCGCAACTCTTCCGGCGTTACGATTTTGTAACGGTAATTTGCATATTTATCAATTTTCTTCGTAGCCATAACGATAACAAGTTTTTATAACTGCAAATTTAGGAGTTAAAATGAAAATAACTCTATATTTAACATCATTTATTTCGTTGTGCGCATACCAGGTTCTGCCTTTAAATAGCCTGAACTCCTTACAAGTTTTCAGCAATTTGCTGATTTGCAAAAACCGCAAATCATGGTCCCGGTTCCTATGAATATGATTATCAAGGATGTGGTCGCAAAATTGTGCAACCCATTTTATCTCCACAGTGCGGTTACGCACCTTGATCTTAGCGTTCTCCGTTGACATAAATTTATATGGCAGCCATAATAGCCGCCATACAAATTTATATACCAAATCCCAACCCTACAATCCTAATTACAAATTCCCTCCCGATAGCAATCGGGACCAATTCCCAACCTTATATCAGCGCAATACTCCTGTTCACAAACTCCGTAAGCTCAGGCCCCGTCAGCATTCCCTGCGACAGCATAGCCAGGTCAAATGCCTGCTTTGCCAGATTTGTTTGCTCTCCTTCACTTCCGGCTGCGAGTATCTTGCTCACCAGTTTGTGGTTAGCGTTTATCGCCACATTATAGTTGTCGGGCATTGATCCGTAAAAGCTCATGCCACCGCCCAATGCTGCCATATCCTTCATCCTGCGCATAAATTCATCCATGGTCACGGTCACCGGCAGTTCGTCTGTACCCAGGCTCTCCACCACTATCTTCATATCCTGCCTGTTGATGGCCTTTTCAAATATCGCCTTCACCTTTCCTGTCTGCTCTTCATTCAGCACAGATTCTATCTTCTCTTCTTTCTCTATGAGCTTATCCGATACATCAGCATCCACACGTTTTATCCTTGTCTTCTCCAGTTTGCGCTCAAGGGTGGTAACATAATGGCTATCCAGCGGGCTGTTCATCAGTAGCACATCATATCCTTTCTTGTTTGCACTCTGTATAAAGGTATCCTGCTTTGCAGGGTCGTTGGTATATAAATATATGAGCGACCCGTGCTTATCAGTCTGCACAGCCTTTACTTTTTCGCTGTATTCTGTGAGGGTAAAATGTTCCTTCTTAGTGTTGGTTAGCAGTGCGAAATCTTTTGCCTTGTCATAAAATTTCTCATCACTGATCATGCCATATTTTACAAACAGGCCAATGTCGTTCCACTTATCTTCATAGCCCTTACGGTCGTTTTTAAACAGCTCGGCAAGTTTATCGCCCACCTTTTTGGTGATGTAGCTGTTTATCTTTTTCACATTGCTGTCGGCCTGCAGGAAGCTGCGCGACACATTCAGCGGGATATCCGGTGAATCAATCACACCATGCAGCAGCATCAGGAATTCCGGCACTATATCTTTTACCTCATCGGTTATAAATACCTGGCGCGAGAATAGTTTTATTTTATTCCGCTGCATTTCAAACTCATTCTTCACTTTCGGGAAATAAAGAACACCGGTAAGATTGAACGGATAATCAACATTCAGATGTATCCAGAACAGCGGTTCTTCACTCATCGGATATAGTTCCCTGTAGAATGCCAGGTAGTCCTCATCTTTCAGTTCGGCAGGCGTCTTTGTCCAGATAGGAGTAGTGTTGTTAATAATATTGTCAACCTCTATCTCTTTCGTTTTCGGAGCAGTTTTTTTCTCCTCTGCGCTCTCTTTCTCAGCGCTCTCTTCCTCAGTTTCAATATCTACATACTCAGTTTTTGTACCGAATTTTATCGGCACCGGCAGGAAGGTGCAATACTTATCCAGTATGCCCTGCAATTTGTGTTTATCCAGGAACTCTTCTGAATCTGCGTTTACATGCAGTATCACATCAGTACCGCGGGTTGTGCGGCTGCCTTCCGAAATTTCAAACCCGGTGCTGCCATCACATATCCAGCGGGCAGGCTCAGCCCCTTCGGCATGCGACAAAGTTTGTATCTCTACCTGGTCGCTCACCATGAATGCAGAATAAAAGCCAAGCCCGAATTTACCTATCAGTTCATTGGCATCTTTCGCGTCTTTAAATTTCTCCACAAATTCCTCCGCTCCCGAAAATGCGATCTGGTTGATGTATTTCTTGATCTCATCAGCCGTCATCCCCAGGCCGTTATCAGAAATGGTAATGGTCTTTTTCTCTTCGTCGAATGCTATTTCTACAAGGGGTGCACCCACTTCACCGGTATACTGCCCCATTGATGCCAGACGCTTTATTTTCTGTATGGCATCTACTGCGTTCGAAACCAATTCTCTCAGAAAAATCTCGTGGTCTGAGTAAAGGAATTTCTTGATGATCGGAAAGATATTTTCCGTGTGGATGGATATGTTGCCTTTTTCCTGCATATTTATGGAATTTTTATTTATTGATTAATGGTAACCTGCCTGCCGGCAGGCAGGTTTGGATTATTGTTTGTTTTACTCCATCAATCTGCATTCCAATTTCTAATTTTTGCCAAAATGACAGGAAAAAGGTGACTTGTGCATCATGGGCGGGCAATCAGCGCACCACGTGTGTCGGGAATCCGGAACAACCCGGACATCAAAAGGCAGGAAGCACTTTTGCGACCTTTAAAACAAAACAAGGGAAATTGCACGAAAGACTTTCTTACTCTGAATTTCGTGGGCTACAGCCATCACACCCGTTTCAGCCACCCTGTCACACTCATCCTTGGGCGCATGGCCATTGTCACTTCGTGCTCCAGTTCGTTGCTTTGGAAGAATACTGCTTTGCGGTTGGTGGGTATTATCTTCTGTGTCTCCCCGTCATGGTGCACCCATAGCTGGCCGCCGTCTGATTCCAGCCAGTCGTCATTCAGGTAGCTGATCAGTGAATACTTCCTGTTACTATCCGTTCTGAACTGGTCTTTGTGCCGTTTATAAAAACTCCCCTCTTCGTAAAGTGCATAATGAAACTCGTAGGCATTGATGCCGGTATAACAAGTCTTGTTCAGGTATTCAATAAAATCTTCCACATATTCCAGGAAACCCAGCTCTTCTATATGTTTATTCTTCTTATCGAGCCAGTGAATTTTGTCGCTTCTTATTTTGCTATTATGTGCCTGTATGCTATCGTTCCCAATTCCAGCACGCTCCATCTGGCCGCCTTCATATAGTCTTAGCACATGCTCCTGCAATAGAACCGCCAGTTTACTGGTTAAAAAAAAGTCAGATATCCCAACCTTTTTTTCAATAAAACTCTCAACAATCTCCTCAAATTCCTCATTCATGTCCTTTGCTTCAGCCCGCAAGGTAGCTGATTAATATTTCCAGTATCATACCGTATACTGTTACTTTTTCCCATATTGACAACATTAACACCTCCAAAGTGGCATTTTTCGATTTAGCCGCACCCCTCATACACTATATATCTATAAAAGACAACAACTCAGGCAGATTAACACCCGAATGCATTACATTTGTCTCCCCATTACGGAGAAATATTTTTTCTTTTTACTTTTTACTTTAGATTTATTCCCCTATCTTTGCGCTCCAATTTTAATATTTTAGTTAAAGCAAGCATGCCAACCATACAACAATTAGTACGTAAAGGCCGTGAGCAAATGCGGACAAAATCAAAGTCCCGTGCATTGGATTCCTGCCCACAACGCCGTGGTGTTTGTACCCGTGTGTACACCACAACGCCAAAGAAACCAAACTCTGCCCTTCGTAAAGTAGCCAAAGTGCGCCTTACCAATAAAGTAGAGGTGATCGCATACATACCAGGTGAAGGCCACAACCTGCAGGAGCACTCCATAGTGCTTATCCGCGGAGGCCGTGTGAAGGATCTTCCCGGTGTACGTTACCACATCGTTCGCGGTGCGCTCGATACTGCCGGTGTAAAAGACCGTAAGAAGAGCCGTAGCAAGTATGGTACCAAGAGAGATAAAAAAGGCGCTGCTGCAGCAAAGAAAAAATAATTTTATAACACTTTAATATAAGCCAGTCATTCGATGAGAAAGGCACAAGCAAAAAAACTCCCGTTAGCACCGGATCCAAGATTCAAAGATAAGAACGTAACACGTTTTGTAAACTGCCTTATGCTCGGTGGCAACAAGACTATCGTTCTGAGTGCATTTTATGATGCTGTTGATAAAGTATCTAAAATAACCAGCGAAGACGGTTACGAAGTATGGAAGAAAGCGCTCGTTAATGTGACTCCTGCCGTAGAAGTACGCAGCCGTCGTATTGGAGGCGCCACTTTCCAGATTCCTTCTGAAGTTCGCCCTGACCGCAAAATATCCCTGAGTATGAAGTGGCTCATTCGTTTCAGCCGCGAGCGCAACGGTAAAACCATTGCTGATAAGCTTGCCAACGAAATAGTGGCAGCAGCAAAAGGCGAAGGCGGCGCTTTCAAAAAGAAAGAAGATACGCATCGTATGGCCGAAGCCAACAAAGCGTTCTCTCACTTTAAGATCTAAGTATTACACTATTTATATAGAAAGTCCTGCCCCTGCGGCGGGACTTTTTTTTGTTACGGGCTTATTACTGCTATTAAACGTCCGTTGTGTCACACTCTTGTACGTCTGTTAGTTCTATTCAGCATGTTAAGCGCAGGGGGCGGCACACTGAAAGCCGGGTTGAGGCATCTACACCACAACATGCAAGCCATCAGCCACAGTAACTTGAATGCCGTCGGGTCCCGCAGAAAAAGCGGAGGAACCCCGTGAGACAGAATTCATGAATTTATAGAACCAACCCATTTTCAGTAATTACTCTTGTTAGATTATTTCCCCAAAACGTGATTTGTCCAAATGCATTAATACAATCCTGAATGGTAAAAATCTTTTCTAAAAACGGCAATATATGGCCCTCAAAGTCATTCTTTAACTCAGAAATAAAACCTACAAGGTCATCCTGGTCACTTAATGTATAACCTGTTTTGTTTTTAAACTGATATTCCTGCCTATCTGCCGGCAGATAAAACCCTTCTCTTAAATAAACCGCTAGGTCATGAACAGTAGGCTTTTTCTTCTCATTATCTTTCATAGTCACTTTTAGCGCGACTCCAGTGTTAAAACAAAAGTCAACACGGGACTGACTGTTCCATGAAAAATTCTGCAAGTTCAAAAGTAAAAAAAAAATCGCCTCTGTCTTTCCACCAAGTCTGACTATTTGTAAGATAACCCCAGTTTTTTAAAGTTGGCTTTAAGTACTCTTTTATGAATGTCGCTTGCTTTTCTTTTGCTGTCATGTTATAAGTTTTTCCTCTCGTCCCAGTTGATTCTGGCGTCTCCGCAGAGTCTTCGCTTTTTCTGCGAGACCACCGGGGCCGGAAATGCTCCAATCCAGTAAATCATTGTCCACCTGAATAGATACTCATTTCAGCTTCAGCACAGCAAAATCCGGGTGCTCAGGATTTACTATAAGCTCTTCCCGCGCCGGATGAATCAGAACATCCATTTCCTCAAGTGGCAATACGCCTTACAGCGGCTCCGCATCACCTTCCAGCAACATGGCGCTGCCAGTGGCGGTACGGTTTTTAAAGTGAATTTCGACGGGGCCTACTACGTCACATTCCACAAAACGGCCATCAGCGAGCTGTGCTCTTCGTTTCTCAATAAAGGGCAATTGCAATACCTCCTGGATACTTTCATTTATTGTGAGCATAAACACGCCGGTATCTACCAGTATCCGCAAATTCATCCTTTTAACCTCTTCTTCACCAATTATGTGCCTTTTGCTTAAGGTTAAGTCAACGCTGTTAATTAATTCAATATCTGCATATACATGTCCCATGCTGGTATCGGTTTTTCTTCTGGAAATTATTTGCATAACACTATACGTTTTATCGCATATTCAAAGTTAAGAAAAACAAGCGAAGGGCAATATTATAACTTTTTTGCAGAACAAGTCAGTTACCAACATTTCGCAGAAGGAATCAAAAAGAAGGAAATAACATCCCGGAAAACTCACCATAGAAACTGTAAACTTGTCAACTACCTACCATCTATTAAGTTAACTTTGCCCACCAATAACCGGTTACATTATGCTGCAATTTGAACGCTTTACTTTAGAGAACGGATTAAGAGTACTTGTACACGTTGATAAGGCTACCCCTATGGTGGCCATGAATATATTATATGATGTGGGCGCCCGTGATGAAGAACAGCGCCGTACCGGTTTTGCCCACCTGTTCGAACATCTTATGTTTGGCGGCAGTGTTAATATTCCTGAGTATGATGAACCGCTGCAAATGGCCGGAGGCGAGAATAATGCCTATACCACAAACGACATTACCAATTACCACCTGCAGTTACCTTTAAAGAATATGGAAGTAGCGTTCTGGCTGGAAAGCGACCGCATGCTGTCACTGGCATTCAGCGAAAAAAGCCTGGATGTGCAGCGCAAGGTAGTGAGTGAGGAATTTAAGGAACACTATCTGAACAAACCCTATGGCGATGCATGGCATCTGCTCAGGGCATTGGCATACAAGACACACCCCTACCAATGGCCCACAATAGGTAAAGATCTGAAACAAATAGAAGAAGCCCACCTCGATGAGGTAAAAGCATTTTTCTACAAACACTACCGGCCACTAAACGCTATCATGTGTGTTGCAGGCAACGTGACTGCAGAACAGGTAAAAGAGCTTTCGGAAAAATGGTTTGGCGGCATTCCTGCAGGTGAAAAATATGAAAGGAATGTACCACAGGAGCCAAAGCAGGAAGAGAACCGCATATCCGATCTATATGCCGATGTTCCGCTGGATGCACTTTACAAGGCATGGCACATAGGCGCCCGGCTCACGCCTCCCTATTACGCTACCGACCTGATTACGGAAATTATGGGCAGTGGTTTCTCATCAAGACTTTACCAGCGGCTGGTGAAAGAAGAACAGTTGTTCAGTAATATCAACTGCTATCATACCGGTAGCCTCGATCCGGGCCTGCTGGTAATAGAAGGAAAAATAAGAGAAGGTAAAACCATAGAAGCCGCCAACGAAGCAGTAGAAAAAGAAATTGCAAGATTGATAGCCGAAGGCGTTACAGACAGCGAACTGCAGAAATCAAAAAATAAAATAGAAGCGATGATCGCATTCGAAGATATGACCCTGCTCAACCGTGCCAACAATCTCGCATTCTATGAGCTCATTGGCGATGCGAACCTGATCAACGATGAATGGAACAGGTACCAGGCAGTGACAACTTCATTTCTCCTGGATACCGCAAAAGAAATTTTCAGAGAAGGAAACTGCAACACCCTATTCTACCGGAAGAAAGTAAAGGAGTAGAAAGAGTTTCACGCAAAGGCGCGAAGGCGCAAAGGCGGGGGTTAGATGATATGTAGTGTTTTTAAGAGCGCTAAGGTGTTGCTTATGGCCTGCAAATAAATGTCGTTAACTTAAACGATTGTGAAATTACCCAGCCCACATTCAACCACTTTCGAGGTTGGTGTTTATAAATGTATTTTCCGCCGGATTCACCGGCAGCTATTCACATTCAAGTCCTTTGGACTATTGATAACATGTTGTCGCTTGTATCGCATTAAGCGCATAATCGAGTAGGAGGTGAGGGATTATTTCCCTCACAGTGCTCTCACACCACCGTACGTGCCGTTCGGCATAAGGCGGTTTGTCGGAATAATGTTGGCTGTTGTTTCAACAGGACGGTCTCGGTTACTTGTTGCATTACTTGACTCAGCTCCTCTTGCCCTTTATTCTCAGCTTCCAGCCTACCTTCAGACAAGTAGTTCTCCAATGAGGTTTGGCTGTAATCGTCTTGTAATAAACGCCTAATGCCTTCGTCTTATTCCAACATTCAGTCCTTCAGTTGCATTGAGGTTCTTAGCCGTGATCTATACCATCTCGTTTTCCACTTACTATGACCTCGGCTGACTTCTGTTTGTACCCAATAACATCTTTAACTCTGCCACCAGTTTGCCGCTTTGACACTCGCTCGTACCACCGCCAGTATTACTCGCAGATCTCTCAGGGTAAGGATATCCGCTTTCCGTTCATGTAGCCATTGCATTTACGTAGTTATATTTCGTACAGTAAAGGGCTTTTGTTTCTTTTGCAACATCACCCATATAACCCCGCCTTGTATGCAATTGCTGTTCGCTGGCTCAAATCCCGTATGCTTACGTGAC
>CAIMDZ010000143.1 GCA_903839875.1 uncultured Bacteroidota bacterium | reverse complement strand
GGCACCGTAGCATTGATAATGGCTTTAATAATATGCTTGCTTGTTTAGCTGCTTATAATTTTAGAGAGCTTAAGCCTTCAATTTACACCTCCAAGAGAGATTTTTTCTTGGACTTAGCTGTGCAGAATTCATCGAACTGACTTTAAAATTAAAAACTTTCGGACCCCCAATGAGTGTTACCGCAATACTGCACTATGCTGATCTTACATAATTACTCGCGCCAGTGGGCTTATGTGTGACATGCCAAGTAGAAATATCTAACGTACAAGGGGGTGACACTTCGATTCCTCAGGGCAGGCTGAACGAACAGTGATAATAGTAATAGGGTTGGTAAAATGAATAACATAATCAGGTCCGTCGGCAGCCAACCCATCAACTGAAACTAAAATACTATTTTTGCGCCCATGGAAGAAACCAACAGAACAGAAATTGCGTCGCTGGGGGAGTTTGGGCTGATTGAACACCTGACGAAGAATAATGAGACACGTCAGGCAGGTTCTATTCTCAGCATTGGGGATGATACGGAAGTAATATTTTGACCATTCTTTAGTGAGTACTTTCAAAAGATTTTTCAATAAATTTGCATATATGAAGCAGCTTACTATTTCTGTACCGGTCAATAAGTTTCAGTTTATTGTAGACTTACTTAGTAATCTGAATTTCGTGACGATTGATAAGTCTGATAAAAATTATGTTATGACTGAAGAGCAATTATTACCTGTGCGGGAGGAATACAAAAAGGCCGACGAAAACCCGGACTATGCACTTGACTGGGATGAGGTAAAGGATCAATTCAAAGTTGATTGATGCGGTACAAAGTTTCGATCACACCCAGAGCCCCTAACGATATTCAACAAGGAATAAGTTACTACAATAACCAGCAAAAAGGTTTGGGTAAGAGATTCCACCCGGTTATTAAGATACTATCGGCAGAATAAAAAAGATGCCTCTGGCTGCATCGCTGATCATTGAAGGTGAGCTTTGCAAAGTTGTTGGTACATTCCCCTATATTATTTTTTATAGAATTGCCGGTGATGTAATTCTTATTGCGCGAATTTTCAATACGTATCAGCGACCGGTCTATGAATAATCTTTTGGTGCCAGCTTCGGTGCGCTTGCAGCCAACTCAATCTAAAATAGTACTTTTGCCGCATGGATGAAGCCAACAGAACAGAAATTGCCTCGCTGGGAGAGTTTGGGCTTATTGAGCACCTGACCAAGAATAATGAGACGCGGCAGGCAGGTACTATTCTCAGCATTGGGGATGATGCGGCGGTAATTGACCAGTTTGGGCGGCAGTGTGTGATATCCAATGATCTGCTGATTGAGGGGATTCATTTCGACCTGATGTATACGCCGCTGAAGCACCTGGGATACAAGGCTGTGGCTGTGAACCTGAGTGATATATACGCTATGATGGCCACGCCTACGCATATAACGCTGGGGCTGGGGGTGAGCAGCAAGTTCCCGGTGGAGGCGCTGGAGGAGTTTTATGAGGGGGTGTATGCGGCTTGTGAAAAGTATAATGTGGACCTGATAGGCGGCGATACATCGAGCTCCCGGAAGGGGTTTATCATCAGTGTTACAGCAATCGGTGAGGTGGCGCCGGATAAGTATGTTACGCGGACGGGTGCACAGGTGAATGATCTGATATGCGTATCGGGAAACCTTGGGGCTGCCTACCTGGGGCTGCAGTTGCTGGAACGGGAAAAGAAGATATACCTTGAAAACCCGAAGGTGCAGCCCGATCTGCAGAGTCAGAAATACCTGGTGAGCAGGATATTGAAACCCGAGCCTCGTGCCGATATCGTAGAGTGGCTACAGGAACATGGGGTGATGCCGACAGCTATGATAGACATAAGCGATGGACTGAGCAGTGAATTGCTGCATATATGCAACGGCAGTAATGTGGGCTGCATAGTGCATGAGGATAAAATACCTATACATGCCGACGCTAAGGCGATGGCTATGGAGTTTGGTGTTGGCTCGGCGGCATGCGCGCTGAGTGGGGGAGAGGATTATGAGCTACTGTTCACTATTAAGCAGGAAGACTATGAGAAGATAGTGCGGAATAAGGATATAAGCATTGTGGGCTACATAACTGAGAAGAGCGAGGGCGCCCACCTGCTGACGAACGGAGGTAACAAGCATAAGCTGACCGCGCAGGGGTGGAATGCGTTTATTTAAATCGAAAATTAATAATGCAACCAGTTAGAATCAGCTAACAGCGCACTATCTGGAAAAAAATGGTAGATTTTAGTGCTATTTAATTTTTTTTCAGTATTTTTATACACAAATATTATTACATGAAGTTTGGAAAGATCAGTTTACTCGTTGCGCTCGTGTTTTCAGTTTTTGCTATTGTATTTTATACGTCGTGCGAAAGGAACGTATGCGACAACGTAACCTGTTTCAATGGCGGCTCCTGCAATATGGGCGCTTGTCTTTGTCCGATTGGTTATGAAGATCCGCAATGCCAGACAAGGTCAGTGGCCCGTTACCAGGGTATGTATGTAGGTTATTATAGCTGTGATAATGGCGCTCCCCTTATTGATACCGCATGGGTAACTCCCGATCCGATAAAAATAAATTACGTTTACCTGACCTATAAGCACATTTCTCCGGAAGTATTGCATGGTTATGTAAGCAATAATGAAAGCACCTATTCAATTGTAATTCAATCAGACAGCGCTGTTAATTACCTTAAAGTATTTACTGCAACCCTGCAGGGAGATAAAATGCTGAACATTCATTCTTATCTGACCGATAAACGCATTGTCGGCGATACTATCGTTGAAAAGTGCTTCTTTACCGGGTCGAAGCAGTAATTTTCTGTTTCGTAATTCAAACTTCGTTTTATGAACTACCGGAAAATCAGCCTGCAAATTGTATCGGCGTTTCTGGTAGTAGTTTTTGCTTTTATCCTAACTTCCTGTACCCATGATAAGTGTAGTAATGTAATTTGCCTTAATGGTGGATACTGTACTTCAGGCATTTGTTATTGCCCTGTTGGTTATGAAGGGCCGCAATGCCAGACCAGGTCAGTGGCATGTTTTCAGGGTATGTATGTGGGTTATTATAATTGCGATAATGACGCGCCCCTTATTGATACCACCTGGGTAACTCCCGATCCGATCAAAATAAACTACGTAAACCTGACTTTTAAACATTTCTTACCGGGCACATTGAACGGCATGGTTGTTAATAATTCCGGCGCTTATTCATTTGCCATTCCACCGGACAGTCCGGCAAATTCTGTCAGGCAATATGCAGTCACATTGCCGGGATATAAGGTGCTCAACGTCCATATAACGACAACACAAAATCGTACTAGTGTCATGTCACGCATGAATTGAAGGATAAAGATTTAATAATTTCACCCTTGCATCCTCACAGGTGAAGTGCGAATTTATTTTGGCTTCCTTCT
>CAIMDZ010000142.1 GCA_903839875.1 uncultured Bacteroidota bacterium | reverse complement strand
TTCCACTAATTTGTGCTCATTCATAAGTTCAGTGCATATTTGTGTTTTGGTTGATACAAAGATAGTGCTGAACTTATGTATTTTATAATAGTTGCTATAACATCCTGAAAACCATTACTTTCTGCTCCGAACTGACGTTAAGATAGTACGTGTGATATCGGTTGTGATGTCTTCCATGGTTCGGTGGAGTGCCATCCCTGAAAACCGTTAGATAAAAATAATTACTTCCGGTTATTGTATTGTTTATAAATAAATTAAATCTTTGTGAAATAGATAATGAATAATTAACTCTTCGTGCAAAAAGTCTACATCTCAAGCAGGCGGTACCTGAAAAAATGGTGAAAATTTAAATCAAACGATGAAAAATATGAAACTTTTGTTCGCAATAATAATGCTGCTCTTTGTTGTGCATACGCAATTATTTGCTGCCCTTCCAACAAAGGCTTTGCCTGTAGTGAATAACCAGGTTGAAACGAAAGCAGATACATCAAATATCAGCTCTGCCTGTATTAAGCCTGAAACATCAGCCTTGCCTGTAGCAAGGCCTGCTGACGTCAGGGAGGATTATTCCTCATCTGCTATATCATCTGGCACCAGAAAAAAAAGCATTTTTTCAAAAGGCTTCCAATGGATAAAAGGGGTGAAAAACTATTGGGTTTCGTTGACACATCCTTTATTCCGAGGATATGGTAACCGTGATAACGGACTTTCTATGGCTGCTTTTATTTGTGGTTGCCTGGGTGTATTAACAGTCGGATTTATGTGTTTACCGATCACCTTTTCTGTTACGGCGATTGACATAGCAATAGTGGCGATAATTGCCTTAGGGAGTTTTGCATTTTGGGCAGGCCTGTTTGTGACCAGGTCGAAGGAGCCGGGGTTAGGCTGGGCAATTGCAGCTATGGTTTTGGGCTGTATCACCATATTGCCACCCATCTCCTGGTTGGTTATCCATTGTTTCCTGAATAACAACAGCTAATCAGCAGAAAGCACTGGTTTTTGGGAATTGCTTCTGAAAATTTATAAAAATGTGTATGATTTATTAGTAAGTTCTTATCTTGTATTCTATTAAACATTTTATATGAGCTTTATTAGTGAATTTATTATTATAGACGACGATAAAATAAATAATGCGGTATGTCGTAAAGTAGTGGCAGATATTTACCCGACTATTGAAATCTCGGACTTCATTGATTCCCAGGAGGGGTTTAAATACATAGCAAGTAAGTATTCAAAAGCGAAGAATGATAAGACTGCCATATTGTTTCTGGATATTTCAATGCCTGAAATGGATGCATGGCAATTTCTTGAGCAGTTTGAGAAATTAGATGCATCGGTTAAAAACCATGTAAAAATTTATGTTTTGTCTCAATCGGAAAATAAGGATGAAATTACCAGGATGAAATCTAATAAGCTTGTAGAGTATTACCTTATCAAGCCACTTAGCCATGAATCAATAAAACTGATCATAAATGTGTTGAAAAAAAGACTGGGATTGAATATAGATTAATTTGCAGTGCGATGTCAGCTTTAACGAAACACCCTTCTGATTCGCCGCCATGGGATACTGACGGGGTTTCTACCCAGTTTCCCTGATCGAAAATTAAATTTGGGTAAGGGATAGCAATAAATTCCGATTGCAACGAATGTATGAATATGGCGCCAGCCCAGCGCGAGGTTGTTGGTGAAGAACACCAACAACGGCGGGAATAAAAAACGCCCCATAAAGATCAGGAGCGTTGAGTGATTTTAAATTTGGAATGTTGTTTAAACATTTTCCATTGGCATGCAGTGAAATTGAAAATCAAAATTCGACTTTAACCATGCGATAAAATTAGCGATTACCTGTTTCATTTTTTAGATTTTTGTTTGTTTGAGAAATTTGTTTGAGTTTGAGTTTGATTTGCTAAGTATAATACTAATAGCATGCCATAATTATAAATGGTAGATAATCAATTATTTAAATATATATATGTTAATAATATTTTCCATTTTGAGGATTGATTTCCTAAAAATGGAATTATTCTGATGTTGTGGACTAAAATACAAGTTTAACTGAATTGTCTGAATAGGAAAATGCTCTCCTGATTAGACAAGTAAAGCAATTCTGGAGAGCCAATTGAGTATGTTGATATTGTTGGGCTTGCTGATGGTCATATATATAAAGCAATTGAGGAAAATGAAATGAAAATAAACGATGTTTATTTTTGTCCCGATTATGAGAGATATGATATGCCCAGTTTTATAATTTCCGGAATTTATTTTAAGAACATATTTATAGTATTTCATCGTGATTCTTTGGTTTCTTTTCAAGCTGAATGGAGTAGGGAGATTGAAAATGCAGTGAATGTAAAATATGGAAAAGGAAAACTTGTAAAAAGTCACTATAATTCATACGACAAAAAAAGAATTCTCACTTCCTATAAAGTTACTTGGCGATCAGACAATAATATTACCTGTTATTGTGGCTATTGTGATGGTTGCGTTGGCGATGATAAATATTGTGGCTATTTTATTATTGAGAAGAAACTAATTTTCGATAAAATAAGAGATTGTGGGGCGAAGTATTACAAAAGGAGAAATAAAGAAAGAGAAGAAAAACAAAAAAAAGAATTAAAAGATAAGCTTGATAAATTTTAATGCAAACTGGAATGGTGAGAGAATAAAAAATAAAATTTTTGCCATAGATAAATCAGCTAAAAAATGAAACAGATATTCAACGTTTTACTAATTGCATTCTTACCATTTATGCTTAATGCTCAAACTAAAATAAATGGGATTGGTCTGTTTAAATTAGGAGCATTAAAAAGTAAGGTTTTAGATTCACTTGTTAAAATTACAGGCAGATCAATATTAGAGGTAAATTATCAACCTGTATCTGAAGTATTTGAAAAGAAACTTGATGGAGTATATAAGTTAAATCATTCTACCAATTGTCCTTTAGAAGATGAATATCAAATATATTCAATTGAAATATTGTTTATTCAGATTAAAGAAATAACTATTAAATTTTACAATGATTCATTGTATTCACTGGAATGCAAAGGTTCAAGTGAATTGGATGATGCTTTAGATACAAAATATGGGAAGGCAAAAATAGAAGAAGATACCAAAATTATATACTGTCAGAATAATTTTACAGGAGCAAAAATACAGCATCAGGAAAACGATTTTACTAAGACATGGCGGAAGGATAAACAAGTTGAATGCTGGAGATTACTTAGTAATTATTACAATGATGATTGTAAAGAAAAGCATTTATATGGATTTTATTTAATTAATCTTATACTGGATAAAGAAGCTAATGATTGCTGGAGAGCAGAATATAAAAAAAAGACTGAGGACAAAAAAAATAAACTTGATAAATTTTAGAAACAGTATTCGATTTTCTAACATTTTTCAGGATTATAAAAGACAACATTCACCGACACCCTTTCCCTTGCCACCTGTTCCACCAACCCAAGAACACGAGCGACAACACAAGGATTTAAGACCCCCGCAGCAGCCCCTTCGATGTTCCATGAGAAGATTACATTTTGTATATACGCGATGACTGGCACAAACTCGGCATTTTGTTTATACCGCCTCAAATGGCATAGGCCGATATGAGCGCAAAGACCCTGCAAGGACATTGCCCTCATTTTTTTCACCCCGACCATTCTTGGAGGACAGCCATAGATGCCGTATTTGATAACCGGATTATTTTCGCAATAATCAAAGTAATCGAAAGCGGCTGTTAATAGATCATCAGGAGTAGCAAATAATTTAGGTCTGCCGGTAAAGGATGCCAGTTTATAAAACTGATTTCCTACAGGGAATTTATTAACCGGAGTATTAGTATTGGACATGGAAAACGCATATACGAAAATAAAAAAAAATTTAGGGAGGCAGTCAAAGCAACCAAAGGATATAAAACACACCCCCCACTAAGAATTAAGGACTAAATTATTTATTGTACAGAGATACAGGGACAAAGGGTAAGAATATGGACAGTTGGGCAACTATTCGGGCAACTAAATTAAAATAAAAAACCACAAACGATTGATAATCAATTGTTTGTGGTCTATTCTATGTGGTGTGGGAGGGAATTGAACCCCCGACACAAGGATTTTCAGTCCTTTGCTCTACCAACTGAGCTACCGCACCATTCCGTTTTGGGAGTGCAAAGATAGTATTTCTGGTGGAATGGCAAAATCGGTGTTTTTCTTTATTTCCGGAGGATAGTTCCTGTATATGTCTTGCCGTAATCTGTAGTAACGGCAAGGTCATAAATACCGGGGGGCAAGGTGCTGATATTTATACGCGGATTGCCGCAGGGCATGGAGCCTTCGCCGTTTTTTCGGCCATCCATTCCGGTAAGTTTATAGCTGATCCGCATGCATGGTGAGGGTACCATTATATTTACATAGTCGGAAGAGGGGTTGGGAAATAATACCATTGGGGCGGTAAGGTAGCTGAAACCGGGGTCGTACATTACGATGATACGGTCCACTTTTTTGCCGGTGTCGTTGGGGTTTGAGTTGCTGGTGGTGGCGAATATTTTGCCTTCGGGAGATATGCATATATCGCGGAGGCGGCCATAATTGAATCCGTTGATGATGGATACCGATGTAATGGCGTCGTGGGTGTCGTTCAGCTTTAACTGGTAGAGATGCTGGTCTTTGAGGGTAGTGAGGATGAGGGAATTATCAAGGGATGGGAACATGGGGTGGTGGTAAAAGTCAATGCCGCAGGGAGCTATGGTGGGCGTCCAGGCGTGTATGGGTTGCACTACATTGGAATCGTGACAGAAGGTCATTTCCTCAGGGCGGTCGCAATACCCCGAAACCCAGGGCCAGCCATAGTTCCTGCCTTTCATAATGATGTTGATCTCATCGTCTGTTTCGGGGCCATGCTCCGAGCTATAGAGGATGTTGTTTGCATACACAAGCCCCTGCGGGTTTCTGTGCCCCCAGGTCCATATAGGATTGCCGGCAATGGGGTTGTCGGCTGGTATGGAGCCATCGAGATTGATGCGGAGTATTTTACCATTCAGGCTGTGCAGGTTCTGCGGGTTACTGCTGTCGGCGGCATCACCAACGGTGATAAAAAGTTTATCGCCGACGATGACGAGCCGGCTGCCATTGTGAAACCAGAAACCACGCGAAGTATCCATCACAATATAGGGTGCTGTAAGTGTGTTGGCACCGGCATCCCAGGTATAGCGCGATACGCGCTGGTGGATGATGCCGGAGGGTACCGCGTATTCCCAGATCACATAAACATATGGCTGGGTGGCGAAATCGGGATGCAGCGCCATACCCAGCATGCCGCTTTCTTTAATAGTGACGGTGCCAGGCTCGTGGTAAAGTGTATCGAGCCGGATACCGGCAGTATCCATGCGGCAGATGAAGCCGTTCTTTTGGGTAAACCATAAGTGGTTATCGGGGCCGTAAATTATTTCCCAGGGTATAAAGAGCGAGTCTTTAAGCACACGGGTGGCAAAGCTTAGCTGTGAATTAGCTGCATTACAGAATGACAGGAAAAGCAAAAAAAGTATTACCGTTCTCTTCATAGTATTGCTTTGAAATGTATTAAACGCATTAATTTGGGTTATAGTATGTTAACAGGGGTGATTGGGTGATTTGTTGTGGAGTATGCCAGGGATTGGTTGATAAGTTGACAGGTTGACAGGTAGATAAGTTGATAGGTTGATACGTTGATAGGTTGATAGGTTGATAGGTTGATAGGTTGATAGGTTGATTAGTTGATTAGTTGATAGGTTGATAGGTAGATTAGCTGATAGGTTGATAGGTAGATTAGTTGATAGGTTGATAGGTTGATAGGTTGTCCTTCGGCGAGGCTATGATGACTATTGTTAGGTTGGGCACTGGATTGCAGGTTTCCACCTTCGCTACTTCCTATGCCGAAAGGCTTCGGCGGTTGATAAAAAGCTATGGCGGACAATGGGTAGGTTGATTGGGGTTTTTGATTATTTTTACGGGGTGAGGTTCAAATATTCCGGATACCGGTTTTTGGTGGTTTTTATTTTGCTGTTCCCGTTTTCGGGGAGAGGACAGAACATGGATATTGATCTGCTGAGAGACATTAACCTGCACAGGAACAGGAGCCTGGATGGGTTGATGAAAGGGATTACTACTTTTGATTACCCGGTTTCGATAGCCGTACCGGCAGGTGAACTGATATGGGGGTACACGCACCATGATCACACTGCCATTATGAATAGTTTACAAACAGTTGCCGGATTTGCAGTTGCCGGAGTCATCACTTTTGGGCTAAAATATGCGGTTAACCGCCCGAGACCCTTTACCAAATACCCGGACCTGCAGCCTTATGAAACTTACGGCGACCAGTCGTTTCCATCGGGACATGCATCGTTTGCTTTTTGTACGGCTACATCGCTAAGTATGTGCTATCCAAAGTGGTATGTAATCGTGCCTTCCTATTTATGGGCATCGGCGGTAGGTTACTCAAGGGTGGACCTTGGTGTGCATTATCCATCTGATGTGCTGGCAGGCGCTATTATTGGCGCCGGGAGCTCATGGCTGACGTATAAGGGGAATAAATGGCTTCAGAAAAGAAAGGTTTGGAAACCCCGGGGTACCCCGATATTGTAATAAGCTATTTTCAGTTCTTTTATTATCGTTTTGTATAATTGTTAAGAAAGTTAACCAACTGTTATTGTAATGAATACATTCCTTATCTTTGACAGAGCCTGAGAAAAGGGAAAGAAATTGTACCGCAGCACCAGGTTAATAAACCCCACAAACTTAAATAATAATCAATTATTAACCATTAAATGAGATCGTACATGAAAAAAACCATGATCATGCTGGCGGCACTGTGCCTGGGCGCATTTTCATCATTCGGACAAGGGAAATCGCCGAAGGATACCGTACAATTTGACAAAAGTTTCGAGGATGCCGGCAATGCACCGGCAGACAATATAGAATTTCACCTGGCGCCAAAATTCTATAAAGCAGGTGTTATCGCACCTGAGCAACCAATTGCATTGACTACCGCAAAGAAAGAAGCAATGGACCTGGTAAGGGCAAGGCCTACACCGCTGCGCAAAGACTGCCTTAACCTGATATATACCGTTGCCCCTATTTACAGTGAGGGGACCATTACCGGCGCGCTGAAGGGCACAATTGTAATTAAGTGGGATTTAAAAAGAAGAATCTGGGTGCTTAGCTACCTGAAGTATCAACTGGTGAACATAGACCAGAACGCATACGTATTCCAGTATGAGGCGGAGTAGGTTTTGCAAAACAATTTTAGTGAGGGACGTGGTAACGTGTCCCTTTTTTATTTGTCGGGGATATCACGATGGGCGATGTGCTACGCTATAGGATTTTGCCCCATTCTGGTGGTGCTGAGTTCCGTGTACAAAGTTACATGATCTTTCTTTTGGCCCAGGCACGTAAGGTTTCCCACTTCATTTTTGAGGGGTCGGGGTCGGTAAGTGCACCTGTGTATGGGGTGCCGCGGCGGATATAGAGTTTGCTGAACGTACTCTGGTTGATGCCCCATTTCATGAGAAATTGTTTACGGCCATTGTTTTTCTTTATCCGCAGGGTAGACTTGGACTGAAAGTGATACACCCGGCTTTTGCCTACCCCTTTGAACACCCTGCATCCTGCAAACCACATCTTCATGGAGAAATCGTCATCGCTGCTGACGCCGGGGCTTAGTTCTATGCTGTAGCCACCTGTGATGAGCCAGTACTTGCGATGAACGAGGGTGGGGGGCCAGGTGGCGCCTGTCCAGTCTTGTTTATCAAAGGTGTTACATTCTTTGAGGAGTTGTTCTTCCTCAAATGCCTCAATACTGGTGCCATAATCCTTAACCAGCACACATGCATTATTGTGATCAACCGGTTCGATCATGGTGGCTGAAAACATGAAGTTGTCGGTATCCAGCTTTTTTATCTCATCAACCAGGTGGGTATCCCATTGCGGACAGACATACATATCGTCGTTCATGTACACCACATAGTCCATTTTTGCCAGGCCACCTGCTTCGTTTACCGCTATGCAGATGCCAACATTGCCGGGGGAGCGGGTATAGTCGAGGTTTTGTTCTTTTGCCCATTGCAGGGTACCATCGCTGCCGTCGTTGATGTGCAGGATGACCTGGTGGGGGAAGGCTGAGTTTTTACGGATGCTTTCCACACACAGTTTTACAAAGGCGAGGTTATTCCATGTAGGGATGATGATTGAGAACATGCTATTAAGTCAAAAGTTAAAAGTGAAAAGCAAAAAGTTGCCAGTCATTTTGTAGTCGGGTGTAAAACTACATTAAAGAGTACATATAGTTATAGGAAGGGATTGTTTAACTTTAACCAAAATTCAGTATGCTGCTGCACATCCATCCAGACAATCCACAGTCCAGGCTTATAAGTCAGGTAGTGGAATGTTTGCGGAAGGGTGGGGTCATTATTTATCCTACTGATACCATTTATGGTATTGGTTGCGATATATATAATGCGGATGCTATTGCGCGGATAGCGCGGATAAAGAAAATTGACCTTAAAAAGGCACAGTTCTCCTTTATATGTTCAGACTTAAGCCATCTGAGCGACTACGCCAGAAGTGTTGATACACCCATTTTCAGGTTGCTGAAGGCGGCTTTGCCGGGGCCTTATACCTTTATTCTTGAGGCAAGCAGGCAGGTGCCAAAGCAATTAAAAACCAGGAAAGATACAGTAGGGATACGTGTGCCTGACAATAAAATATGCCACGAAATTGTGAATGAGCTTGGGCACCCGCTGATGAGCGCATCGCTGCCCATGGATGGGGATATTGAATATTACACTGACCCCGAATTGATGTATGAGCAATTTGGTAATGTAGTGGACCTGGTAATAGATGGTGGTATCGGAAATGTTATTTCTTCTACAATTATTGATTGTACCAGCGGAGCGCCTGAATTGATAAGGGAAGGAGCTGGGGCTTATAGTACGTTGATAGGTTGAATAGTTGATAGGTTGATTAGTTGATTAGTTGATAGGTTGATTAGTTGATAGGTTGAAACTAAAAATAATATTTTATGAGTGAATCAAATGCTCATCAAAGATTTACAGACTTGATTGTGTGGAAACAGGCGCGGGCTTTGAAACTTGATATCTACATGGTGATTAAGGATTTCCCAGACTATGAAAAGTATGAATTAACCAGCCAGGTGAAACGTTCAATCAGATCTGTTTGCAGCGATATTTCGGAGGGTCATGGTAGGTTTACTTACAAAGACCAACTGCATTTTTGCGTCCAGGCACGTGGTTCTCTTACAGAAACACTCAACCATTTGATAGACGCGTTCGATTGTAAGTACATTGATTCCGAAACACTAAAGAAATTTGAAGAGAAATTGACTGGGGTTGAAAAATTATTAAATGGGTATATCACTTTTCTCAGGAATGCCGGAGGTGATAAAAAGTAAATGACCTGGGTTGATAAACCAACATCATTACGACCTATCAACTTGTCAACGATTCAACATGTCAACTTATCGCCTATTTTTGCGCACTAAAACAAACTAAATGAAACATGCATATATTTTCCCGGGGCAGGGTGCGCAATTTCCGGGAATGGGTAAGAAACTTTATGATGAAAGTACGCTTGCCAGGGAATATTTTGAACAGGCAAATGAGCTATTAGGTTTTCGGATAACTGATATCATGTTTAATGGAACGGATGAACAACTGAAGCAGACCAATGTTACACAGCCCGCCATCTTTCTTCATTCCGTGATCTTGTTTGAAACTACTCCTGATCTGATTCCAAATATGGTTGCGGGGCATTCGCTGGGGGAGTTTTCTGCACTGGTGGCTAATAAGGTACTTTCGTATGAGGATGGGTTGCGGCTGGTTGCCAAGCGTGCTTCTGCAATGCAGCGTGCCTGTGAAATAAATCCTTCGACTATGGCGGCAGTAATAGGGCTGGATGATGTAAGAGTGGAGGAGATATGCCATGGGTTTACAGATGAGGTGGTTGTTGCGGCTAACTATAATTGCCCCGGACAACTTGTGATCAGCGGGAGTATTGAAGGCATTAAGCTGGCGTGCGAAAAACTGAAGGCCGCTGGTGCCAAACGCGCGCTGGTATTACAAGTGGGTGGCGCGTTTCATTCACCGCTAATGGAGCCTGCACGGGCTGAACTGGAAGAAGCCATTGCGGCTACTCATTTCGGGAACCCTGCGTGTCCGGTGTACCAGAATGTGGATGCTCACCCATACATTGATCCCGGGATGATCAAACAGAACCTCATCAATCAGCTTACTTCACCGGTGCGGTGGACACAGACAGTGCAGAAGATGGTGGCAAACGGGGCAACGCATTTTACTGAAGTGGGGCCTGGGAGTGTGCTGCAGGGATTGGTGAAGAAAATAGCGAAGGATGTTTTAACCGACGGGATTAATTAACGCCGTTTTGTAGAGACGCAATGCATTGCGTCTCTACAAAATACTGCTAAAAAAATAGACGCAAAATTTTGCGATCTACAATTTTTATAGAAAGAGCGTTATCGCAGGTCAACTACTTCTACGCCGGGATGGTCTTTTGGATTCCAGGTGAAGAAATCGTCGGGGATGCTGGTATTGGGGGCGTAGTTGCTTACTGTCCACTGGTAAACGTTTCCGTTCTTTTCCCAGTATTTACCACCTGAGATCATTGATGCGGATTTATCAATAAGCAGTTCTACTTTCTGTATTTTTTTGGTGGCGTCTGCTGGGGTTAACTCAATCACATCGCAGTTCTTGCCATTTTCTTTTCTTTCGCCCTTGTAGGCGTATTTATATTCTTTATCGTAGAAATTGGTGAGGAGTTTTGCAGGGGAAAGGGATTGTTCGGAAGGGTTGTAATTGGTGATCTGTACTTCTTTGGCATCTTTATTATAGGTCCAGATGGTTTTGGTGTCGCAGATTATTTCCTGGCCGCTGAGGAGGAGGTGATATTTTTGTCCTTTTAGGGTAATGTTTCCTTTTTTTGAATCCTTAACATTACCACTTTTACCGCCTGTGAGGGTAAAAGTAAAATTGGCTTTTAAAGATTTAAGGCTGTTCACTTTTTTGCTTACCGCATCCAATACGGATTTAGCTTTGGCATCATTTTGAGCGATAACAGGCTGAATAGCCAGGCTAAAAACGAATGCGGATACTGTCAATAATTTTCTCATGCTTATTTGCTTAATATAAAATATTCCTCAAAGGGAATTTTTTTTAATGGCGCGAAGTTAATTCAAAGAATGCAAAAACTGGTCCAACTCGGATTCTGTTTTAAAATATACCTCTCTGGGTTTGCTGCCATTTGCGGGGCCGACAACCCCTGCGGCTTCGAGCTGATCCATAATACGGCCTGCGCGATTGTAGCCCAGATTGAGCCTGCGCTGGAGGTTGGAAGTGGAGCCGGATTGCATCTGTACAACGAGCCTGGCGCAGTCGTCGAATAATTTATCGCGGTTTCTGAGGTCTACCGCTTTGCTGCCACCATCCTCATCATCCATCTCAGGTTCGGGGAGCGGATGAGCAGTGGGATAGCCACGCTGGTCGCCGATAAAATTAACAATTTCTTCTACTTCAGGTGTGTCAACAAATGCGCATTGGAGGCGGAGTAGCTCGCTGCCATGAGACACAAGCATATCTCCGCGGCCTATCAATTGTTCAGCGCCACCGGCATCAAGTATGGTGCGGGAATCCACTTTGGCTGAAACCTTGAACGCTATACGGGCAGGGAAATTGGCCTTAATGGTACCTGTGATCACATTTACGGAAGGCCGCTGGGTAGCAATTATGAGATGTATACCTACGGCACGTGCTAATTGCGCAAGACGTGCAATAGGCATTTCTACTTCTTTACCGGCTGTCATTATGAGATCTGCAAATTCATCAATAACCAATACAATAAAAGGCAGGTATTTATGATCGTGCGGATTCCTGATCTTGCGGTTGACAATTTTGTCGTTGTATTCTTTTATGTTTCTTGCACCGGCTTCTTTCAATAATTCGTAGCGGTTATCCATTTCATCGCAGAGGGCTTTGAGTGTGTAGATCGCCTTTTTGGTATCGGTGATAATTGGTTCACTTTCATTCGGGAGTTTGGCCAGAAAATGTTTTTCGATCTTCCTGTAAACGGATAGCTCCACTTTTTTAGGATCTATCAAAACGAATTTTAATTGTGAGGGGTGTTTTTTATAGAGCAGCGAAACGAGGATAGCATTAATACCCACTGATTTTCCCTGCCCTGTGGCGCCTGCCATAAGCAGATGGGGCATGGTGGTGAGGTCAACGATATAGTTTTCATTATCTATTTTTTTGCCCAGGGCAATGGGCAGGCTCATTTTATTATTTACAAATTTTTCGCTCGAAAGCATTGCCCGCATAGACACTATTTGCTTATTGGCATTAGGTACTTCTATACCTATGGTGCCCTTGCCGGGTATGGGCGCAATGATACGGATACCAAGAGCGGCGAGATTTAATGCAATGTCGTCTTCCAGGTTCCTGATCTTTGAAATCCGGACTCCTTCAGCAGGAACCACTTCGTACAAAGTAACCGTAGGACCAACGGTTGCAGTGATGGTTTTGATCTCGATCCCGAAGCTTTTCAAAGTATTAATGATCTGGTCTTTGTTACGTTCCAGTTCTTCTTTATTTAATGAAATAGCTTCCTGTACACGGTCTTCCAGCAGGTCGAGGGTGGGGTATTTATAACTTCTGAGGCTTTCTTCGGGAGCAAAGGGTTCATTATCCGCAATGGATATATGGTGTCCATGTTTCACAGCAGGTTCATCTACCTGTTTGACCACGTAAGAAAATTCAAGATCATCCGGTTGGTTTGATTTCGTAGCTCCGGCTTCCCGCTCTTCCCTGAACTTTCTGAATTCTTCATCCTCCTCGTCTGATTCATCCTCCTGATCTTTATCTCCACCAGGCAAATCCGGATTTGGCTGGGTTTTTTTTTCAACCAGTCCCATGTTCCACTCTTTATTGGTGCGGGTATCATTAATTACCGGAGTAGTGCCATCACTGCCATGATTCAGCTGGTTGGCATAGGTATCAGCAGGTAATATAACCGGCTCTGTTCCGGCTTCGGTTGAAGATTCTGTTTCTGACCCTGTTGCCGGTTCATTGAAAACAGGTTCCGGTTTCATAGAGGCAGCCATATTTCTGGCATGTGCCCTCATCCGTTTCAGGAAAGGCCGGATATCCAGTGCGAAAATGACAAAAACAAAAAACAGGACGGTGGAAAGCAGCACCAAGCCGGTGCCTACATAACCCAGAATACCATTGTTATACTCAGGCGGAGTACCACTCAGATATTCAATGGCTATATTGCCAAGCGCGCCGCCATAAGGAAAGCTGCTGACAGGTATGAGGTAGGTAGTAATTGGGGCAACTAATAATAATAGTATGGATAGCCATCGAAGATAGCGGAGCAGCGGGACGGCCTTTTTTCCGTAGATGAGGTGTATCCCAATAGCAGTTACAACCAAACCAATAGTAAGCGAGGCAATGCCAGCCCCTTTATAAACAAGGATGTGAGAGAGTACCGCACCTAACCGGCCACCCATATTTGCAATCGGGTGTGTATCATTTCGTAAAAAAATCCAGGAGCCGGTTTTAGCGATAATGGCATCCTGGTCTATAGTCCATGTAAAGAAATAGCTGACAATTGAAAGACATATATATACGCCGGACAACATAAAAAAGATACCAAATCCTAACCTGACCTGGCGTTTTCTATCTACATTGACCGGTGCTACTTCAGTAACCGGCGGCGGGGTTGTTTTCTTACTATTAGTTTTTTTAGCCATTTGGGCAATAACGCTCTAAAATTACAATATTATGGAAGCAAAAAAACTAATTCGGTATTTCGGGTAAATTTATTTTGTGTAATATTGTAAAATATTTTATAAAATTCATATCTTTGATAGGAATTTTGGCTGAAAGCAAACGTTTTTGTTTTTTAAGCTGTCTATCAATTAACTAAAGGAGCACACAAGATGAGCAACAGTTTTATTTTTAGCCGGAGACATCTTTATTTTAAAGCATTTTGTGCCTTCTTCTTTCTCAGTGTAATTACTTTTTCGGCTAAAGCACAAATACTTGTCAGCACAGATAAAACAGCAGCAATTTTGGCTGGCGCATTAGTAGGTACAGGAGTTACTATACTTAGTCCAACATTAACCTGCCCCGGCAACGCCAACGGAACATTTACCACTACGGTAGTTTCACCTATCGGAATAGCCAGGGGTATTGTGCTTACATCAGGTTGTGCAAAGGATACATTAGGCGGATTAGGCGTTAACGACCCGTCTTCTTCATTTGCGAGCACAAGTAATACTGCGCCCGGTGACGTAGATCTGACAAGACTGGCAGGACCGGGACATACCACACATGATGCCTGCGTTCTGGAGTTTAATTTTAAGGCTGACGGTGATACGATCAGGTTCAATTATGTTTTCGGCTCAGAAGAATATACTTCCTATACCTGTTCTCAGTTTAATGATGTATTTGGTTTCTTTATCAGTGGCGGCGCATATGTCACACCCACCAACATTGCCTTAGTACCGGGTACCACCATTCCTGTATGCATTAACAGCGTAAATTGCGGAGCTACCGGAGGGTATATTTTAGATAGTTGCACCATTTTGGGCCCCGGATCGCCATTTTGCGCTTATTATGTAAACAACTTAACCGGCCCTGCATCGCCCTATGTAACTTATGATGGGTTAACAACACGATTAACTGCAATAGCCCGTGTTAACCCCTGCGATACCTACCATCTGAAATTAGGTGTTGCTGACGCAACAGATTATATACTTGATTCGGGTGTGTTCATCGAGGGCGGCAGTCTTTCGTCTTCACCGCCGGCTGTATTAACTGCCGAGGGTAGCGGCGCTCTTATCTATCGCGGGCTTCCATGCTGTGTGCGCGGATGCGCTGACGGCCATTTCAATTTCACGATTCCGGTGGCAAGAGATACGGATTTTGTAGTGCATTACAGTATTATAGGAAGCGCTGTGAATGGATTCGATTATTCAACTATTACCACCAGTGTTACCATTCCTGCCACAACCACATCAACTACACTCAGCATTCACCCGCTGCTGGTTCCACCAACCGGACCCAAAATAGTGACCATAGTAATACAGGTTCCTGATCCATGCCATCCGGGGGTATTTTCAACCGGCGATACTGCAAGTATCATTATCCTTGATTCTTTTACCTTCCGTATTATTACACCTGATACCCTTATTTGCAGGGGGCAGCATGTGGATATATATGCGGTCGGTGATACTTCATTCCCAGGAATTCTTCATTACCGCTGGACACCGGCTGCAACGTTAACACCCATTGATACGATATTGATGCCAACCGCAACTCCGTTTGTTACTACAACCTATACGCTGCGAGACAGTACAGCGCCAATATTAGGATGTACCAGCGAGGCACACTCCATAACCATTACGGTTTACACCCGGCCAACACTCACCATAGACTCACCGCTCGTAAAAACCTGTGTGGGCGTTCCGGTGAATCTGCATGTGTATGCAGCAGGGGGCATTCCCTATAGTTATTTATGGGCGCCGCCGACTGACCTGAGTAATACCACAATATTTAATCCTATAGTCAATCCAACCGTGCCGGGAGATGTTATCTATACAGTTACGGTGGGACCCACTATATTACCCGGTTGTTCCTCAACTGAAACAATACATGTACACACAGTGCCCAATGACTTTCTTTTATTAAATCCGGATACCGCAATCTGCATCGGACAGTCGGTGCAGGTAAGGCTTATCGGCAGCGCTGAATTCAGTTGGTTATGGACACCTCCATCCGGCGTGTCAGTTACAACAATAAGGCAGCCAGTCATAACACCAACCGTAACTACTGTGTACACTGTAACAGCCAGTTACGCCCATTGTCCCGACATGGTGCATAGCTTTAAGATTGAAGTAGATTATCCTGCACCGGCAAGAGTCTTTACTGATACAATTTGCCTGGGGATGAGTGACAGTGTAAATTTTGCTGCACCTGATACGGGTTACACTTATTTATGGACTCCTGCAACCTACCTGAACAATCCAACGATCCCCAATCCTGTATTTACCCCAACTGTTTTTGGTAATTACACGTGGAATCTTATTATCCAGCCACATGCAGCAGGATGCGCTACACTTGGCCAGGTGAATCTGATGGTAGTTCCGAATTCTATTTCTATCAAGCCCAACGATACAGCAGTATGTAAAGGCGACCCGATACAGGTAAGAGGGGTACCTTATCCGTTATTTGCTTACCAGTGGCTGCCCACTGCCGGAATTTCACTGCCGAATCTTATGGCTCCAGTGATTGTTCCGGATACTTCAGACTTATACGTTGTAACTGCGACTTTTGCCAAATGCCCTGACATGCATGATACTTTGCGGATAGATGTGCAACCGAAGCCAAACGTTTTTGCCGGTGGCAACAGGTTTGTTTGTATGTTCGATACTATACACATCGAAGCCGGGGTAAATCCTGCATGGTATACCCACTACTCTTATTTATGGTCTCCGGCCTCCAACCTGGATTATAGTACTACATCAAATGTAATATATACTGCAAATAGTTTAACGCCAGTAACCCTTTTACTTACCGTAAGCACTCCTGCCGGTTGTAGCTCAGTGGATTCCGTACATATTACCATTAATCCGGGAGATTTTGCCAGTATAATACCTAATATGTCATTTTGCCCGCATGATACTGCTATGATACCTGTTAACGGTTCAGGAGTATATTATCGCTGGTATCCTTCGTTGTATTTAAGTGACAGCCTCAGTGCACAGCCAATTATAAAACCGATCACCTCTCAGAACTATATGATTGTTGCTACCAGCAGTTTTGGTTGTAAGGACACAGTATATTTTACTGCCTATGTACATCCGGCTGCTGTTTTATCACTTGAGGATTCTGTTACGCTACATCCGGGGGAATCTTACCAGATAAACCCGCAGACAAACTGTACGTATTTCACCTGGTTCCCGGCAGCTGGCCTGGATTACTGGAAAATTGCCAATCCACTGGCAACCCCGCAAAACAGTACGCGGTATTTTGTACATGCGCAGACAGAATATGGGTGTAAAGTGGTAGATTCGATAGATATTTTTGTTGATCCTGAGACAATATTGGACCTGCCAAATGCGTTTTCACCAGGGTCTTCGCCAAATAGTGAATTTAAAATTATAAAAAGAGGTATTGCTACTTTAAAATATTTCCGTATTTTCAACCGTTGGGGGAACCTTGTTTTCGAGACCAGTGACGTAGATCAGGGCTGGAATGGGGAATATAAAGGTGTTCCGCAACCGTATGGTGTGTTTGTGTATGAGATAGAAGCGGTCACCAGTACAGGAAAATTATTCAGAAAGCATGGAAACGTGACATTAATAAGGTAATTTTACAACAGATAATTATATAATAAAAATGAGTAGGAGAAATATGATTAGTCGTTTTAGTATTGCAGCAGCTATAGCGCTATCCGGCCCTGTTGCCCTTGCCCAGGACATTCACTTTACCCAGTTCGACATGACGCCGCTGGTGATCAATCCGGCTTTTACCGGTATGTTTGACGGTCGTGCGAGGGCATCCGCAATTTACAGAAACCAATGGGCAAGCGTAACAGTTCCTTATGTTACATTCGGTGCATCTGTGGATTTTCCTTTATTAATTGAGCGTAATGGCGATTATCTTGCCACCGGTCTGCAATTATATAAGGACCAGGCAGGAGATGGCAATCTTTCGAATTTTACCGGTTTGGTATCTGTAGCCTATCATAAGTCATTAGGACAGTCGGAACATGGAAGCGACCTGGCAGTAGGTCTGCAGGCAGGATATGCTGAAAAAAGCATTGATCTTTCCAAATTGTATTTTGGTGATGAATTCTCCAACGGTACCTTTAACAAGGGAACTACCCAGGAGTATCACCTTGGTTTGGGCAATCATATCAGCTATTACCTGATCAATGCGGGGCTTTGTTTCTCACATGGCGGAGAGAAATTCTCTTATACACTTGGCCTTGCTGCCAACAATATTAACCAGCCAAATGACGCTATTGAGAAGAAACAAAATAGTGAAACAGGCCTTGATATGCGTTATACCGGGGAAATAGGGCTAAGTATTGCAGCAGGTGAAAGGTTGAGTCTGAAACCTGCATTTTTATATCAAAACCAGGCATCGGCCAGTGAAATGATCATAGGAAATGAATTTCATTATGAAGTGAGCGGTAACCCCGGTTATAATAATTTCTCTACAGCGGTTTTCCTGGGTGGCTGGTATCGTACCGGTGATGCAACCATGATCACAGCGGGTGTAGAATTCAAAGGAATGCGCATAGGCATTGCGTATGATTACAATATATCTTCGCTTAATACCTCAAGTAACGGAAATGGTGGATTTGAAATTGCTATCAGATATATTGCGCCAAACCCTAAATTGTTCAGCGGAAAAAGAACAATTCCTTGTACCAGATTCTAAGAAAAACATATAAAAAAAGAAGAAGGGCTAAAGTTTTTTTTGAAAGCCCTTCTTTTTTTTAAAAGCAATTTATACTTTTATATCCATTAACAACGCTCACGCACATGAGAAAATCCTGGCTGTTCATTATATTAGCGACTTTACTCGTTACTGTTCAATATGAAGCAAATGCCCAAAAGAAGAATAAACAGAAATACACAAGCAGGGCCAATGACCCTAACGGAAGGTTGTCGGATGAAAGGAAATTGCGTTATGCGGATGATCTGTATAAGCAGGGAAGTTATTTTAACGCCATAGATTATTACCAACAGTTAAAGGCAAATGATGAGCGCAATCCATTCCTTACCTACATGTTGGCAAACTGTTACAGGTTTACGCGTGATTATGTACCGGCAGCCCATTATTATGCGGAGGCATATTCCTACGATAAAAAAGATTACCCCCTTTCAAGTTTTTTTGAGGGATTGATGTTAAAGCAGCAAGGTGAATACCAGGCTGCCATTTTTGCTTTTAATCAATTCCTGGAAGATAATAAGAAGTCTTCTGCAGCATCGGGCAATACGGTGAATCCAAATCCGGATATCCAAAACGATCCGGACAGGACCGTTACTGCCAAGATGATGAAGGAAATGAAGAAGAAGGCCAAGCAGGAAGTATTAGGTTGCGAAATGGCTATCAAGTCTATTAAGGACCCGATTCCTGTGACAATGATCAATGCCGGTCCGAACGTAAATACTATTTATACAGAGAACTCTCCTTATCCATTGGGAGATACCGCTCTGTTATTTGCTACCGTGGGACGTAACGATGCGATAGAAGCCCTTGGACATGATAAACTGGAAGGAAATAAAGAACATTTCATGACCTCGCATAAACAACCGGGATATGTGGATTCGTTCCAATGGCCAATACCGTTCTATGATGGCGGATTTGTGAACAAATCTATCCATACCATGAATGGTTGTTTCAGCCCCGGTGGCGACAGGTTTTACTTTGTAAGGTGCCAGGAGGGAGATACCATGATACTTACCTGCAGTATTTATGTTTCCAAATTTGATTCACGTAACTGGGGCCCTGCTATGATCGTTGAAGGTAATGTAAACGAACCCGGTTCTTCGAACATGATGCCGTTTGTGGCTAAGGTGGGTAAGAAAGAAGTGCTCTTCTTCTCATCAAACCGTAAACTACAGAGCAGAGGCGGATACGACCTTTGGTATTCTATTATTGATCCGCGTAATGGTACTTACAGGCGTCCGCAGAATTGTGGTAAAAAGATCAATACCACATCGGATGAATTGACTCCTTATTATGATTCACGTGTGAACAAATTGTATTTCGCAACAAACGGGCTGGTATCATTAGGTGGTTTTGATATTTACGAAGCAGATGGTGGCCCGTCCCGTTACACCTCAGTACATAACATGGGTTATCCTATCAATACTTCGGCAGATGAGCTTTATTTCATTAAGGATCCGCTGGGTAAACCTGATGCATATGTGGTTTCAAACAGAATCGGTTCTTATGCACTGAAAAACCCGACATGCTGTAATGATATCTGGCGTATTCAGTACGAACCCAAGTTAGTAATTATCGGTAAAGTACTTAGCAAGAAAACCCAGGAATTGCTGCCGCAGACCGTTGTTAAAATGATTGACCAGAAGGGGGAAATGAATACCTACAATTCTGAAGACGGTAATTTTATGTTCCGCATGTCCCGCGGGCATTCATATGTTGTAACAGGCGACAAACCCGGCTATACTTCTTCCCGTGCATCAGTAAGCACTATGGAGATCAAGCGTTCAGATCCTGACGATACTGTTTATGTAACAATCTATTTAGACAGTATTAAAAACAGTTTCAGGGTAAGCAATATCTTCTATGATTATGATAAGGCAACCCTGCGTCCTGAATCTGTAGCTTCTTTGGATTCTGTTGTACATTTCCTTCAGGATAATCCTTCTATAACCGTAGAAATATATTCTTATACAGATTCGCGCGGAACATCTGAATACAATATGGCTCTTTCCCAGCGCCGTGCACAATCAGTGCTTGACTACCTGGAAAAAGGCGGAGTAGACAGAAATCGTTTAACAGCGAAGGGTTTCGGTGATAAAAATGCAGTTGCACCAAACGATGTTAACGGTAAAGATAATCCGGAAGGACGTCAGCTTAACCGTCGTACGGAATTCAGGATCATTACGGATGTGCCAACCCGTCGTGTACTGTTTAACAGCGCTATGCCGGGAACCATGGACCAGCAGCAAAAGAACCTGCTCATAGAAACGGAAGGCGATGATGAACCCCAGAAGAAAAACGGGAATAAAGATGACGATTAAATAAAAAAAGGCAGATATTTTGTTTTTTGATAAAGGTTGTACATCTGTACAACCTTTATTACTTTTATGAAAAATTATTTTTATGCCAGAGATAGTAATCATTTTAATTGTAGGCGCGATAGCAGGGTGGCTCGCCGGAATGATCGTAGATTCAGATGGCGGCGGGCTGCTGCTCGACATTGTTCTCGGTATTGTTGGGGGGTATATTGCTGTCCACTATATTTTTCACGGCATACTCAGGCTCACGGGTTACCACTATGTGGACCTGACGATAACCGCTACCATCGGTGCGGCAATTCTTGCACTTGTAGTTAAGCTCATCAGGAAGGCCTCGCGGTAAATAATTCATTCACGATATGCAATTTGTAAAAGTTACGTTCCCGGTTTCGGGACAGGATGTCTGTGATATGCTCACTGCGTTGCTTGCTGACATGGGATATGACGGATTTGAAGAAACAGAGGGAAGGCTGCTTGCTTATATTGAATCGTCGAAATTCAGTGAAGATGCATTAAAGTCTGTTGCAGAACAAACAAGTGTAAATTATGAAACGGAAATAATAGCTCCCCAAAACTGGAACGCGCTTTGGGAGTCGAATTTTCCGCCGGTAATTGTGGAAGATTTCTGTACCATCCGCGCTCATTTTCATGACATAGAAATAACCACACCTTACGAAATTCAGATCACGCCTAAAATGTCTTTTGGTACCGGGCATCATGCAACTACACAACTGATGATGCTCATGATGAGAGAAATAGAATTTGCCGGAAAATCGGTACTGGATTTTGGTACCGGAACTGGTGTACTGGCAATACTAGCTGAAAAGCTTGGGGCAGATAATATACTGGCAATTGATAATGACGCATGGTGTATAGAAAACGCAATTGAAAATGCGGGTCGAAATGATTGTAAAAGGATTATGGTAAAAGGAGGCTCTCTCTGGAAGATTTCGAAACCGGACAAACAGATATTATCCTGGCCAATATCAACAGGCATATTTTACTTCAATATATGGGGTTGCTGTATGCAAAATTGAGTAATGGGGGAATGATTTTATTGAGTGGTTTACTTGCGGAAGATAAAGATATTATTGTTGACGCAGCCTGTAGCGCGGGTTTTGTTTTGAAGGGAATTCGTGATCAGATGAACTGGATAGCATTGAAGTTTGGAAAAGCATAACTGTTAAAATTTATATGTTAATTTTTTAGCTAATCCATATCACAATTCTCTCACAGGCCATTAGGATAATTGGTGAACAACGATTATTTTTGTTTTCCTCACAAAATGAGCAACAGTAATGAAGACTGAAGTTGTAATTGCAATTCTTCTTGTTCTGGCATACATGATCGGGTCTGTTCCTACCTCGGTTTGGGTAAGTAAATGGATGTTCGGTATTGACATCCGTGAACATGGCAGCGGCAATGCAGGTGCAACGAACGCATTCAGGATACTTGGTTCAAGGGCAGGTGTAGGAGTTATGATAATTGATATGTTCAAAGGCTTTATTGCAGTAAAGCTGGCACTATTTACCCACATGTTGCCTCAAAGTGAACCATTTGTAAACCTACAGATATTCTTAGGTCTTTCGGCCGTTTTAGGGCATATTTTCCCCTTATGGGCTGATTTCAGGGGTGGCAAAGGTATTGCCAGTTTGTTCGGAATGATATTATCTATTGAATGGGGAGTAGCGGTCAGCCTGGTATTGGTTTTCCTGCTGATGCTGGTAATAACGCGTTATGTTTCATTGAGTTCAATTGCGGCAAGTATTGCCTTCCCCCTGCTGATACTTTCAATATTCAGCGCCCACGCCCAGGAACTAAGTTACCGCCTCTTTGCCATAGCTACTGCCTTCCTTGTGGTACTGACGCATCATAAGAACATTAGCAGGCTGCTGAACGGGAATGAAAATAAAGTGCCATTATTCCGTAAACGCAGAATGAGGAGGGAATGATGAGTCGAAAGTTTTAAGTCGAAAGTCTAAAGTTAGCATGGGTAGGTATAAAGTTTCAAGGTGAAAATTAATAGTCAAAAGCTAAAAGTATTATTGTAGCGGTTATTTGTAATTTTGTGCGCCTTTTGGGGCGCTTTTTTATTTTACCAATTTTCTGCGAAAGTGCAGATATAAATTTACTGAGATTAACATACCATTTTATAAACGTTTGCTGAGTTTTATCTACCCTGTACCCATCAGGCGTGGACATGGAGATTATAACAACTTTCTGGAGGTGTTGCTTTATTGTAACCAATTACAGCTTGCAACAAATGATGCACTCTATTCTGACGGAGACCGGTACAGGCCTGCATCAGCGACCATCAACAACCTGAAATCATTCCTGCCTGCGATTCATAAAGTACTTGTACTGGGAACTGGACTGGGCAGTATGATAAGGGTGCTGCGGAGTAAGGGTTGTGATCCTCAATGCACACTAGTGGAGATAGATAAGGTGGTGCTGAGCTGGGCCATGGAATTCCTTGAAGAAAGTAAAGCAGGTAAAGTAACACCGGTATGCAGTGATGCAAAGGTGTTCATGGCACAAAACAAAGCGAAGTTTGACCTTGTGTTTATTGATGTTTTTAATGGAAGGGTAGTACCGGAATTTGTATACTCTGAACTATTTTTGGAACAATGCAGAGCCGGTTTAGAACCGGGCGGTTATGTTGCATTTAACTATATGATAAATGATAACGAAGAATGGGAAATTGTAAAAACAACATTTACCGGAATTTTCCCTTCCAATCAAATATTGAACATTGGGATCAACCGGATATTGATTGGTCGTATTTCCTGACTATTTGAGAAATTAATTCTGAATTATTATACCAGGGAAACAGAAATGTGTTAATTTAGTAAAAAATACACATTGTGAAAAAGACCTATTACCCAATATTTTTCATTACATGCTTGGTTGGCTATCCCTTTTTTCTGCAAGCCCAGGTGCCATCGTATGTTTCCACAATTAGTCCTGAAGCTTGGTATTCACTCGTAAGTAATGCAGTTGATTCAAGCTGCAATGGAGTCTGTGGGGCTACTCCTGCTGTTGAAAGATTCGGACATCGTCATTATGTTTACGGTTTTAACAACGGTGGAATATGAAGCGAAAGGGTTTATTATTTTGCATTTTTGCAGTTGCATTTTCCCTAAGCGGATATGGTCAGATCATTAATACAATTTCGGGAACAGGGACGGCAGGATTTTCCGGAGATGGAGGACCTGCAACTGCGGCCAGTTTACATTATCCTTATAGTGTTACCGGCGATGCTACGGGCAATATTTATATTGCTGACGCTTCAAATAACCGCATCCGGAAAATTAGTACTTCCGGAATTATTACTACTATTGCGGGATCTTCAGGGACAGGTTTTGGTGGCGATGGCGGAGCTGCTACCTCAGCCAGTATGAACGGGCCGGTAGGTGTTTGTTTCGACGGCAGCGGAAATATGTACATTGCCGACCAGGTTAATCAACGGGTACGGAAAATAAATACATCTGGTATCATCTCTACGTTCGCAGGAAATGGTACTTCAGGATTTAGCGGGGATGGTGGAGATGCCACAGCGGCCCACCTTTACCTGCCCACAGCCGTTATTGCGGATGTCAGCGGAAATGTTTACATCGCCGATCAATATAACAACCGGGTAAGGATGGTTAACACTTCCGGCATAATTACAACATTTGCAGGCACCAGCGCGGGATTTAGCGGCGACGGAGGCGCTGCTACTTCGGCGCAGTTGAACCTTCCCTGTGGTATGGCCTTTGACGGTTCAGGTAATATGTACATTACTGATTTCTCAAACCACCGGATACGCAAAGTAAATACATCGGGCATTATTAGTACGGTTGCAGGAACCAGCACCTCAGGTTTTAGCGGTGATGGGGGACCTGCTTCTTCGGCACAATTAAGTAGTCCATGGGGCATATGTACAGATGGGACTAATAATATTTATATAGCGGATTTTAACGGTCAGCGAGTGCGTATGATCAATACATCAGGCATTATCAGTACCATTACAGGAACGGGGACAGGGGCTTTTAGCGGAGATGGCGGGCCTGCTACAGCAGCAGCAATAAACAATCCGGGTGGCTTATTTGTGAGCAGCACTGGAGTTGTATATTTTTGTGATACGCATAATAACAGAATCAGGACCTTATCAAGTGTAGCACCATCCTGTTCCGGGAACATTACAACCATCGCCGGCAGCGGTACTACGGGTGGATTTAGCGGAGACGGAGGGCCTGCAACTGCTGCTTTAATGAATGTTAGCTGGGGGATAACTCGGGATGGCGCCGGTAATGTTTATGTATCTGACTTTAATAATCGCCGGGTTCGGAAGATCGCCCCATCCGGGATTATTACAACATTTGCAGGAAACGGTTCATCGGGATTCAGCGGTGATGGCGGGCCTGCTACTGCGGCAACTATAGCGCCCACAGGGCTGGCTACAAATGGCACCGATATTTTTATTGCGGATGTTTTCAACCAACGGATCAGGAAAGTAGATGCTTCCGGCATCATTACCACTTATGCCGGTAATGGATCAGGAGGGCATAGCGGTGATGGCGGTCAGGCTACTGCAGCAATGATATCCAGTCCGAATGGTGTGGGGACCGATTACCTTGGTAATGTTTACATTCCGGATCAGAGTACAAGCTACGTAAGGAAAGTGACACCAGCCGGAATTATTACAACCATTGCAGGCAGCGGAACTCCAGGATATACCGGAGATGGCGGTCCGGCAACAAATGCGAAACTAAACCTTCCGAATGATGTGGCGGCAGACTTTTCAGGCAATGTGTACATTTCAGAATTCAATAACAATATTATCCGTAAGATTGATGCTTCGGGTATAATAAGCACTTATGCAGGTACTGGAGTGGGTGGCTATACCGGAGATGGTGGAATGGCCACAGCGGCAAAATTGCTTGGTCCTGCGGGCCTGATCTGCGACCCTGCCGGAAACCTCTATGTAGCGGTGGCTGATAACCACAGTGTACGCAAGATAGATGCCAGCGGTATAATTACTACAGTTGCAGGAAATGGCATAAATGGGTTCAGCGGTGATGGCGGCTATGCAACTTTGGCTGAGTTGAGCAGAACGGGGGATGTCTGTTATGATCCCGGTGGCAATCTATACATAGCAGATATTAATAACAACCGGGTACGGAAGGTTACATTCAGTAACTCACCGCCGCATTTTACCGGAGGTCACAGCCAGAGCCTTGTTTTGTGTGAAAATACCACAGACAGCATCAGTTCATTACTGGCAGTTAACGATTCAGACGTAGGACAAACGGAAACCTGGAGTCTGATGTCTGCCCCATTGCATGGAACAGCAACAGTGGCATACGCTACAACCACTACAGGAACAACCATGACCCCTACCGGACTGACCTATGCACCTGCAACAGGATTCAGCGGAAGCGACTCTTTTAAGGTTATAGTAAATGACTGCGCAGGGGCATTCGATACTACAGTCATACATGTTACCGTTAATCCGCTGCCATCTGTAATTACCGGTACCAGGACTGTATGTTTGGCTTACACCATAACGCTTAGCGATACATTGACAGGTGGCGCCTGGAATTCCGGCACCACCTCAGTTGCCATTATCGGGTCATCAACAGGTATTGTGACGGGAGTAACTGCTGGGCTTGCCATTATCACCTATACACTTCCTACTGGCTGTATAGCCTGTACTACTGTAACAGTAATTGCAACGCCCGGGCCGGTGACAGGGATTGCCGTAACCTGTATAGGTTCAACAACAACATTGTATGATGCAGGTGGCGGAACATGGAGTTCATCAGCTCCCGGGATCGCCACAATTGGCACAACTACCGGTATTGTAACCGGCATTTCAACCGGAACTGCAACTATGACGTATCTCCTCATTCCCGGTTGCACAGCTACCTTTACGGTTACTGTTTCGCCCGTACCTACACCAATAGCCGGAATTACCGGTATTTGTATTGGAGGTGTCACCGCATTTACGGATGGAGTCGCAGGCGGGTACTGGAGTTCCGGTTCAACCGGTATTGCTACTATAGGTTCCGGATCAGGCATATTAACGGGGATTTCCGGAGGAACAACTTTAATTACCTATGCTATAGCGCCGGGCACACTTTGTTCTGCCGTTACAATGGTTACTGTTAACCCAATGCCAGGTATCATTACCGGCACTACAGTTGTATGTACCGGACAAGTGACAACACTTTCTGATGCAGGAGGTGGAACCTGGAGTTCTTCTTCATCAGGTATTGCAACTGTTGGTTCGGCGTCAGGTGTCGTTACAGGCATCTCTGCAGGCACTGCGACTATCACGTATACTTTACCCAGCGGATGTTCTACTACTACTACATTATCTGTCATTCCCTCGCCGGTGCCAATATCGGGAAGTACTCATGTTTGTCTGGGTGCAACCACTACTTTAACGGATACTGCCACAGGAGGTTATTGGAGCAGCAGCGATTATACTACGGCAAATATTGATGCAGGCACAGGCGTAGTAACCGGTTTGTTAACCGGAACAGTAACAATAACCTATACAATAAGCAGCGGCTGCTTTACAACTCTGGCTGTCACTGTAAACCCTGCGCCCTCACCGATAGTTGGTACGCTGTCCATGTGCCCCGGCGCAACTTCAATACTTACAGAAAGCGGTGGTGGATTATGGGGTAGCAGTACACCATCTGTTGCTTCCATAGGCTCAGCAAGCGGTATTGTAATAAGTGCAACAACAGGTACGACAACGATAACCTACACACTTCCTTCAGGCTGCTTTGCAACTGCAGTTGTAACAGTGAATCCGCTGCCATCCGTCATCACCGGGCCGGGTACAGTTTGCATTGGTACAACGATACCACTTGCTGATGGGACTACAGGCGGAACATGGAGCAAAAGCAATACCAATGTAAATGTGGGAATGGTTACCGGAGTGGTGACAGGAGTAACTGCAGGTACTACAGCAATAACTTACACCTTGCCAACAGGCTGCTATGCAACCAGGACGGTAACGGTGAACTCATCGCCCGGCATCGTCACCGGAATTCTAAGTGTGTGTATTGGCGCCACAACAACATTGAGCGACCCTGCGACGGGAGGACTATGGACATCCACTACGCCAACAGTTGCCACCATAGGTTCGGCCTCAGGAGTCGTGACAGGCATGGCTGCTGGCACATCAGTAATGACCTATTCGATAGGGTCAGGTTGTATTGCCATGGCGACGGTGACGGTGAATGCCTTGCCGGCAGTTATTGGGGGGCCGACAAGTGTATGCGCGGGTGGTGCTACCATTACTTTAACTGACGGAACAACAGGTGGCACCTGGAGTGCTGCAGGCTCATCGGTTACTGTAGGCGCTACAACAGGTGTGGTGACTGGGCTTACAGCCGGAACAGCGATCATCGCCTACACCGGAGCAAGTGGCTGTTTCAGAACGACAACAATTACGGTCAACCCTTTGCCAGGGACCATAACCGGCCCTTTGGCCTTGTGTGTAGGTGCGACAATACCATTGACAGACGCTTCACCGGGCGGTACATGGACCAGCAGTACAACAGCAGTGGCTACCATAGGTTCAGGAACGGGTATGTTGACTGGTGTTACGACAGGAATAACTGCCATAACGTATACGCTGCCCACAGGTTGCAAAACAACAGCGACAGAAACGGTGAGCACCACGCCCGGTCCGATAACCGGTACAGCAACGGTTTGTATTGGTTCAACCGTTACACTTGGAGATATAATACCCGGAGGTACATGGAGCAGCAGCAGCACGAATGCTGCAATAGGTTCACTGACGGGAATTGTGACCGGGATAAGTGCAGGAACAACAATTATTACTTACTCACTTGGTTCAGGCTGCACAGTTACACGTATTATGACTGTGACACCGGCCCCCGGCGCGATAAGTGGTGCATCAGCCATGTGTGCAGGAGCGACTACAACCCTCATTGACGGCACAACCGGCGGTGTGTGGACAAGCGGCAGCACAGGAACTGCAACAATAGGTGCGACCAGCGGTATTGTAAGTGCAATAGTGGCAGGAACAACTACGATAACCTATACCATAGGTGCCACAGGATGTTCGGCAACAATGAGCATTACAGTGAACCCAACACCATCGGCCATTACCGGTCCGGCAACTGTGTGTACCGGTTCAGCTATTACTGAAAGTGACGGAGTCGCAGGCGGGACCTGGAGTACAACAGGAACATTGCTGACCATAGGCGGTAGCACAGGTGTGGTTACAGGGGTAACTTCGGGAATGGCAATTATTACTTATTCAATCGGGAGCTGCACAACCACGAGGACGATTAGTGTAAATGCGGCATCGCCAATAACCGGAGCGCCAGGGATGTGTGCAGGCACAACTTCAACACTTGCTGATGCAACACCCGGCGGAACCTGGACAAGCAGTACACCTGCCACAGCCACAATAGGCTCAGCGACTGGACTGGTGACCGCCATGACCCCCGGAACAACAACGATTACTTATACAATTCCATCAGGCTGCAATGTGATAATGACAATAACGGTGAACTTAGGGCCATCGGCTATAGGGGGGACATTACATGTATGTCCGGGTGCAACAACTGCACTGACGGATGCAGCAGGAGGAGGTATATGGATAAGCGGAAGTACAACCATTGCAATCATAGGATCATCAACCGGTGTGGCAACAGGAGTAACGGCCGGCACCACAACCATTACCTATTCATTAGGTACAGGTTGTACAGTGACGGCTCTGCTGACGGTTAATCCGTTGCCCGGAGCCATAACCGGCCCATCATCTGTCTGCCCGGCTACAACAACAACATTAAGCGATGGTACTACCGGTGGAACCTGGAGCTCCGGATCACCGGGGGTTGCGACAATCGGTTCGCTATCAGGCATGGTAGCCGGTGTTACGGCAGGGACTTCAGTAATTACCTACACATTGCCAACAGGATGTATATCAACCAGGGCGGAGACTGTAAATACAGGGCCTGCTGCGATAACCGGAACGGCAAGCGTATGTGTGGATTTAACCAGCCTGTTAAGTGATGCAACAGGAGGAGGAACATGGACCAGCAGCGCCACATCAATTGCAACAATCAGTACCGCAGGATTGGTAACTGGCATACTTGCTGGAACGACTACGATTAGTTATACGTTGTCCACAGGATGTGCTGCAACCATAGTGGTAACAGTAAACCCCGCGCCAGCGCCAATAGGCGGAGCCGGCATTGTTTGTGCCGGTGCAACTACAGCGCTGACTGATGCGGTAACGGGAGGCGCCTGGAGCAGTAGTATTCCAAGTATTGCCACCATAGGTTCGGCAACGGGGATAGTTACAGGTATCACTGCTGGCACAGTCCTGATCACCTATTCAGCCGGTGCAGGATGCAGTGTAACAAAGACTGTTACCGTAACTGCACTGCCATCACCCATAACCGGGCCAACAACTGTAGTATGCGTAGGGACAGCAATAACGCTGACTGATGCAACACCAGGAGGTATATGGACAAGCAGTAATGCACTGATTGCATCAATAGGATCAGGTACAGGTGTTGTGACCGGCATAAATACAGGGACTGCGGTTATCACTTACAGTATTGGATCAGGATGCATAATTACACGAGGCATTACAGTAAATCCTGCACCGCCATCCATTACGGGCGCCAACCATATCTGTGTAGGAGGAACGACTTCACTGGCTATTGCTACTACCGGTGGTGCATGGAGCAGCGGATCACTTGGAATTGCTACTGTCGGGTCTATGACTGGTGTTGTTACGGGCACAGGAGGAGGATTGGTTACAATCAGTTATACCTTAACGCCAGGGTGTGTGGTGACTTATGCAGTAACTGTTACCGCGGTTCCATCATTCACAGGACTTACTACGAGGTGCGCATGGGGCGATACGCTTACAGTACATGACAGTGACCCTACAGGTTCTTACAGTAGTACGGTAGCCACAGTGCTGAACCTGGGCAGTGGCTATGGCAGGGTGACTACCTTTGCCCCGGGCATTTCAACAGTGACTTATACACTGTTATCAGGATGTTCGGTAACGGAATCGTTTACGGTAAATCCGCTGCCGGGGCTGATAACTGGATCTATGAATGTTTGTATAGGAACCACTGCAACATTATACAATACAACAAGCGGAGGCGTGTGGACGAGCAACAACCCGGCCATAGCGTCGGCAGGGTCTGCAACGGGAATTGTTACCGGTATATCATTGGGCACAACCTATGTGACCTACACCTTACCTACAGGGTGTAAGGTAGACACACCGGTGCATGTGAATTCATCCCCTGCAATGATCGTTGGGTATCCGACTATGGTTGTGGGAACAACCGGGACCTATACAGACGGTACAACCGGCGGAATATGGAGCAGCAGCAATTCGGCTATAGCAACAATAAGTGTGAGCACAGGTGTGGTACATGCAGTATCTGTTGGAGTAGTGACGCTGACCTATACTGCAATAACAGGCTGTTATTCAACCAAAACAGTTTCGGTTAATCCGGCAACAGGCGTGTCATTGGAAGGTGTGGATGAAACTATTATTGCAGACGGTATAATAGTGGTGCCGAATCCGAATAAAGGAGCGTTTACAATCACAGGTAAGCTGGGTAATGTAACCGGAGAAGAAGAAGTGTGTATAGAGATGACCGACATGCTGGGAAGAGTGGTATATAAGAACATGGTATTATCCAATGATGGGATTATCGGGTTGCAGGTAATGCTGAGTGATAAACTTGTCAATGGGATGTATTTACTGAGTTTCCATTCAGGGACTGAAAATAGGATGACTCATGTGGTGGTAAACCGTTAACACTGTTGACTGGTTGGTTTGTTGATAGGTTCAAAGGTTGATTTGTTGATAGGTTGGTAGGTTACAGTATTTTTTAATCGAATTGTATACGTTTGAGAAAACTGCAGGTGTATAACGGCATACACGTTTTGTGAAATGGTGCAACCTGACGATGAATGGTGCCATCGCCGTTAAAGCTTAATAGAACCAATACAGTCTGAAAAATATATTTTACAATTCCAGTTTGGCGCTTTGAATGCGGAGAACCTTTCGGTTCTTTTTCTGCACGCGCATTTTTTCCGGTACCAGTTTTAGTATTTCATCCATGAGGCTTTGAAGCACACTCATACGCACGAAGTGGCTGTTGGTAACCAGGCTGATTTCACGAACCGGTTCCGGGTCTTCGAAGTAGCGGATACGTTCTATCTGGTCTTCTGTGAACTCGAGTGTGGCGAGCTCAGGAAGAACAGTCATGCCACCATTTTTTTCTACCATTTTGCGGAGGGTTTCCACATTGCTCGATTCGTAGCGGTAGGGGCGTTCTGCCTGTAGTTTCTGAACCTGGTCGCTGCAAAGATTGATGATCTGGTTGCGCATGCAATGGCCTTCATTCAGCAGCCATATCCGGTCGAGCGATATGTCGGCAGGTATTATCATGCGCTTCTCCAGTGCTTTTTCGCCATCCGAGAAGTAGCCAACGAATGGTTCGTAAAATAGCGGGTATTCTTTAATGCCGTTTTCTTCAAGAGGGGTGCTTAAAAGGCCGGCATCTATTTCGTTATTGCGCAGGGCGGATATTATCTGGTTGGTTTCCATCTCCGTTACCTGGAGTTTCATGGAAGGGAAATTCTTTGCATAATTCTCCAGCAGACCCGGAAGTATATTAGGAGCAACTGTTGGGATTGCGGCAAACTTAAAATGGCCGGATAAGATTTTCTTTTGCGCCAGTATGATTTCATGGATCCGCTCGCATTCAGCGAGCGCAATTCGTCCTTGCGCCACCACAAGTGCGCCAATATCGGTTACCGCGATAGGATGTTTGTTGCGGTCGAATATTCTAACATCGAGTTCGTCCTCAAGTTTCTGGATCTGCATGCTCAGTGTTGGCTGAGTTACAAAACATTTTTCTGCTGCAGCTACGAAACTTTTGTAGGTAGCTACTGCAACAGCATATTCTATTTGCGTGATGGTCATAATGTGATAGTATGATTACACAAACATACAATTTAGAATGATATAGTCAAAATCTATAGAAAGTATAAGTTTTTTGCAAAAATGTTATTATTAATATAATTTATTGTATGAAGCATAACAATTTTTAAATGTTGTAGTTCGGTTATATAGTGCCGTATTTTCACTTATTTTTGAATCATTATTTAAAAGCATGACTTTTAAGAAAATCAATTTATTTCTTTCGGGGGTTCTGGTTATCATATTGTTTTTCACCCTTCCGGCGAATAACAGGTGGTTGTTTAGCAAGATACTGGATAGTGGAAACGATTTTGCTATGCAGATGAACCACATGGACCCTGAAGATAGAAAATTGAGCAGGTATGGGTTTTCATACATGATATACATGAATGCTATAAAAAGGATTACCGTTCATGAAAATGCCATTATCCTGCTGCCGCCAAATGATTACCTGACTGAAGTATTACACGTGACCAAATTTGTGTCACCCGAGCCAGCGGTGTTTTATTATTATACAGGGATAAATGCGGTATGGGCCAACAGTCCTGATGCTGGCAGGGCGAACTGGGAGATTGTGGTACATAGCGATTCCAGCATAATATTGAAAAAAGTGATGAACAGAAGGCATTTTGATAGCATTGTAGGTGTTTACAAACATTATATAAGATAGGGTTATGAATTTTGCAGGGTTATTATTTTTACTAATTGCGCATTATTTATCCGGTAAGGGGGTATTGCGGATGCTCAGGGTGGAACTGAGACCCCTGCCTGCTTTTTGCTTATCAATGATGTCAGGAGTGCCTTTGGTGTCATTTGCTCCCTGTTTTTTACAGTTATTGAATATTCCTATAGATACGATGCCGGTAACCATTTCGGTTGCAGTGATTACGGCATTTTTCAGTATACCGCTGGTGGTTAAATTCAGAAAGCCAAAATTTCATGCAATTAACTGGCCTTCCTGGTATGAGGTTCCGTTCCTGGCGGTTATCACCTTCCTTGTGGGGCTGAGTGTATGGCGGTGTTTTTACTATCCGCCTTATGCAAGGGATATGCTGAGCGGGCCGGAACTGCTGGCTGAGTATGCAGTGCGCGAAAAAACCATGATCAGCTCTGTGTTCACCGTTGACTTGCAAAGCAGCAATAATTATTTCAAGTCGCCATACATAACAGGTCTGCAAATTATATACAAGCTGCTGGTGACCCCGTTCGGTCAGATGTGGCTGAGTGTTTTGTCCATAAGTTTTGTTGTGTGGTTATATACTTTAATGAAAGAGCGGATGCATGCCCTGGTGGCCGCTTTCCTGGTGATGTTCTTTGTTTGCATACCTGAAGTGTACGCCTATTCCTATGTGATCCTGTATGATTACAGCAATATGGTTTTCTTCTTTTGCGGATTTTACTTTCTTGCCCGGTATCTTAACGATAACAGGATGAATGACTTTGTACTTTCTGCCGTTTTATTCGGGCTGGCAACGTACATACGCACCGAAACATTGTTACTGGTAATGCTGGTAGCGCCGTTAGTGGCTGTTTATAACCGCAGGTTGCATCTGAGTTTTAAGAGCCAGGCTTTGAGGCTGGGTATGTTTATCATTATCCCTGCATTGTTTTATGTATTGTGTATCCATGTTTTTATCCGGTTATTCATTCCTCTTCCTTTTGATGTGGGCGGCCAGCTAAGTAACAGCCTTGGGGATGTTTCTGTGTTTTTTCAGCGATTCCTTGATATTCAGACCCAACTGATATTTTCAGTAAAAGGGGTCGGGTTATTTAGCTATTTTATCCTCTTTTTTTATGCGTTGGCAATCGCGGATTTATTGATCAGCAGGAAGTATAACAGGGAATCACTTACCATGCTTTATGGTATAGCGGTGGTGTTGATCGGGCTGCCCTTACTGGGCTACCTGCTTCCGGTGGTTGACCTTGGGAATACTACCAAAAGAGGGTTGTTTAAAATGCTGCCGCTGATGCTGATTTATATGGCCAACAGCGGATTGATGAAGCGGCTTTGTGAATGGATAGAGACGCCTATGGCCCCAAAGCCGGCACCAGAAACCGCACCTGCTGAAAAAGCGGTGCAACAGGACGGGGGTGGTAAGGGGAAGCGGTGAGGGATTACAAATCCCCGGCCACAGGGTTTCGGATTGCAAATCCGAACCAGCAGGGATTGCCCCTATATCATTGTCGCATTTTTCTATTTTTTTGCACACCTTACATTTGATAATCAATCGTTTATCATAAATCATTGTCGCATTATTGTCGTATGGTTTTTGGACAGAGGCGAGTAATGCGCGAGTTCGGCGGGCGATGCCCCCCGATAGCAATCGGAGCTAAGGGATTTTACCACTTCGTGGTAGCACAGAGCAAGCAAATTATTACCGAATTCATTGTCGCATTTTTACATTTTTATGTGGATAACTTTTTTCAAAAATTGCTTCAAACCCTTTACCAGCAATCATATTGCATATCGGTGAATGTCGTATCATTGTCGTATTATTGTCGCACTTTTGTCATAAGTCTAATCATTGCATCGGTGGAGTTTTTCATTTATCAAAATATACGTGCATATTGAGCTATTGGACCCCATAGATTTTGGTTATGAGTTGCAGGGAAAGTTTTAGTGAAAAATCAATTTGCCTAAATAAACGTGAATGTTTGACCTCACCCCGGCCCTCTCCAAACCACCTCCCCCTTCGGGTACTCCTCCTTGAAAAAAGGAGGAGAGTTGAGAGGGAGGTGTTATTACCCCTTTTCCCTTAAAACAGGGAAGGAGTAGATGAAATTTAAATTATATGTGCGGATATTGATCATAGGTACTGCAAATGTAAATAAGATATTTTAAATTACAAAATATAATATCTATGATAATACAGTTTTGAGTCTATGATAGAAAGTTTTTTTGGTGGTAAACTATTTATGAGCAATGGTTTAAGTATTATGAAGTAGGAGAAAAGTGGAAGTGCTTTTGTCTGAACCGCTGATTGAAGCTGATTTTTTTGATTTCACTGAAAACCCCGAGGGGTGATATGGTAATAGTAAATATTTATGTTTTGGGTAGAACCCCGAGGGGGTGCCAATATTTCGCGGGGGATGTCTGAATCGCGGATTAAACGGATTATTGGATTTCACGGTAATTGGACATAGGTGCGAGGGGTAGGTGTCCCACACCTAAGAGGTGTGGGACACCTTTGGGCTGGCTGATGATTTATTTAATGATGTGGGTGTATATCTCTATAATAGCCTTGCCGGCTTCGGGGGTAATATCTTCCACACCGTGGCTGTTCAGCCATTGCCTGAAAGGTTCTATGTCGGTAGTGTTGTGGCGCACAATCAGTTTTTTGTTGGTAGCCAGCACCACAAAGTCAATGCCGCACATATATTCCACAAGATCAGTGGCGGGATGCGGAAACCCGGGAAAAGTGTTGTTGTTCATGGTTGGAGTTTTTGTTTGGCGAAATAACTTTATACTTTTGTAATAGGAAAACATTTTACAGGGAACCGTGTGCGGCAACCTGAGAACTTTGTAACACAAAAAGACCACCACCAGCTATGCCACCACCAACAGCAACGACACCACAACCGCATATGGGCAGGAATATAGAACGGATAAGGACAATAAAGGGCATTAAGCAAGATACACTTGCCAAGCAGGTGGGTATGAGCCGCAGCACATTATCGAGGCTGGAACAAAGCCCGGTGGTGGAGGAGGATATACTGGAGCAGATAGCTGCTGCTCTGGAGATGAGCGTGGAGGCGATCAAGGAATTTAGTGAGGAGCGAGTAATAAATAATATTCAGAATAATTACGAAGGCTCTACTGTTGGCGCCAACTCATCAAGCGGTAACTCTAATTGTACCTACCAATTTAACCCAGTTGAAAAGTTGGTTGAGGTTATGGAAAAGTAGATTGATGGATTAATGAAACGGATTGAGTTTTTGGAGGAGATGCTGAAGAAGAAGTAGGGTTTCGCAAGGGAGACCCTTGCGTATATTAGGACCAAGCGCGATGCCTGGACCAGTGGGAATAGCAGGATTAAGCAAGCTTGAGGTATGTTTTCAATTTGGCATCAACATCATTTTGAATTTGTTTTAATTTATACTTTATTAATTAATTGGTTGCCAAGCGAATAATATACATATATTTTATCTGTTTAGTTTAGTGTATCTTTTCGTTGTCACCTACTTAACAAAGATTGCCAGATTTAGTGATAATTTTTACCGATATAAAACGGTATTTCACTAATTGATACCATTCGTGCATTTCTTTAAAAGTTTTAAATCTCGGAGGACAATTTCTGTCAGCCCAAAGACCATTTAGAATACACTCGGAGAAAAATTCGCCTGTCCGTCTTGGATTGGTCATTGGGTAAGAGTCGAAAAATGAATTCCTTATTTTATAATGGTGACTAATTCTACTTTAACAAGTTTCAATGTCCTCTGTTTCTATTGATATCAACCTGCCTTTGCTTATGTCTGGTGTTCATTTGCGCCATAATTTCTTTAAACGATGATCCCTTTGTGGCATACACTCGGGTGAACACCTCCCTGATGTCATAGGAGGTAAGTAAGGGGTATTCATTTTTAAAGAGCATTTTTTCGGTTAGTACAAACTGCATGGACAACAAAACCAAAGCTATATGATGATGCCATGCCAGCCAGCCTCTTACCTGGTATTGACTCATACCCATCTCTTGTTTGGCATCCTGGAATGAGCGTTCTATAAAGTATCGTTGGGATTGCATTTGTATCAATTCCGTGGTCGTATATTGACTTTCGGCCGCATTGCTGAAAGCATATTTTATCTCCACACCGGTAGCGGTTTCTGTTTTACGTATTACCAGTAATCGCTGGCAACTTGCAGCTGCTCCCTTTTCCCAGGTATAAACTTTTTTTACGTATCCGCTGCACCGTAGCACACCTTTAGTACCCTGCCGGATCTCTATATCCTCCCATGCTTGATCAGGCAGTGATGCTACCAGTTTCCTCACTTCCACCGATTGACTTTCACATTTACAGGCAGAGGGCTTGCGGCCTCTGGCATCTCCGCTTTTTTTGTCTGCTACAGCTATCACCGGCATTTGCTCATATACCTGGAAGTTTAACTCATTATGCCTACCAAGATGTACCCCCATATTCCCTCATTCAAGTCACTTATAGAAGTAAACTCCTGGCCATGCAGATGTGTATAAATTCGGTTATAGGCAATCTTTACAGCCCCTTCAACCAACGATTTATCCTTGGGTCTGTATACTCTTGCAGGCAGCACCGACATTCCATAGTGGTCAGCAAAAGCTTCAAAGTTCTCATTCAACTGAGGCTCATAACGGTTTGTCTTGGTTACGGCTGATTTGAGATTATCAGGAACAATAGCTGATGGTGCCCCACCAAAAAAATGCAAGGCATTCTCACAGCACAAAATAAAATCCTCCATATTCTGGCTCTCTATTGCCTGAACATAGGTAAATTGGCTTGCGCCAAGGATGGCCACAAATACTTCTACCAGGATAATTTCTCCGGTTAAGATGTCAATAATTTTCAGCTTTTCTCCTGCATAATCCACAAACATCTTATCGCCAGCCTTGTGGATCATATGCATGGAAGGATGTGAGCGCCGTTTCCAAAGTTTGAAGTGTTTGTAAAAAGCGGAACTATGGTAACCCTTGGAGTTCTTTACTGTATATTCTAACCAAAGTTTATGTAGTGTCATTCCCCGCAGTTTCAAACGTTTCTCAGCATAGGGAAAATATGCAATGAGCTTATCCAGTTTTTCACAAGGCTCTGGAATGGATTCCTCATTAAATAAATCATTTATCTCCTTATCACTCAATAAGGATAGCTCTCCCCATGTAGTTTTTATAAGCAGAAATTGCTTGATGTATTTTTTTATTGTATTTCTTGAAACTCCGGTAGCTTCGCTTATTTTCCGGGTGCCCATATGTTGGCAATACAGTTTGATAATTTGTCTTAGTTTGCTCATATTAATTGTTTGGTTTGACATAATTTTTAGATAAATCGTATGATTATTACAATGATCTAACGAAATTATGCTCGCAAAACAACAGAGCACTCGAATATTTTAGGGGATCAATTTGCCGTGGAAAACATGGATCAGTTTGCCGTGGAATTGAGGGACCTCAATAACGTGGAATTAGTGGATCAGTTTACGTGTAATATCCACTGTATAGCTGGTTTTTTGAACAGCTAACATTTGATAATTATACTCTTGATGTAGATAGCAGCGTTATCACCCGTTATGGAGAACAGGAAGGCAGCAAAAAAGGATATAATCCTAAAAAGCCTGGCAGGAACAGTCACCATCCACTATTTGCTTTCGTCAATGATATTCGTATGGTTGCAAACTGCTGGAACCGTAGCGGCAATACAGGCAGCAGCAGTAATTGTATTAATTTTCTTGAAGAAACATTTACAATACTAAAGAATAAGAAGATCGGTCTGTTCAGAGCTGATAGCGGTTTTTGCACAAGTACCATATTGGACTATATAGAAAGTAAGGGGATCTCTTATGTAATGTCGTGTAAATTATATGCCCGCCTCCAAAGTGAAATTTATGGCATCGGCAATTGGGTGGCTATAGGCGAAGGGCTATGGATAAGTGAGATTACACATAAGCAAGGCGATTGGAAACGGGCAAGGCGCATAGTGGTGATAAAGCAAAACGAAGAAATACGCCCTAGGGCAACCGGTAAAAAATTGAAAACCCTATTCAGTAGCATTGATATCGCAGATGACAAGGTCTATAATACCCGCTACCACGCATTTGTTACAGACCAGTCATTACCTGCTACCGAAATATGGAGTCAGTATAAGCGAAGAGGAGATGCAGAAAACAGGATAAAAGAACTAAAAGAGGATTTTGGAGTAGAGGGTTTTTGCATGGATGACTTTTGTGCTACAGAAACGGCCATGAGATTTATCATGGTAGCCTATAATCTGATGAGTTTATTCAGGCATCTAACGCTGCAAACTCAACCCACGCCTAGGCTTTCGACTTTAAAGTTCAACTGCTTTGCAGTTGGAAGTTGGATACATAAGAGCGCCGATGGACCATTCCTGAAAATGTCTGTACCGCTCAAACGACGACAATGGTACGATAGCCTCTTTAACTTTATTGAAAACACCAAACTGCCATTAAGTCTTACGGGCGGTTCTTAATGCAAAATCTGGGATGAATAACTTTCAAAATTGTTCCGTCTTTTTTCCTTATGTAGCAGTAAGCAACACCACCAAAAGTTATATATCTTTTAATTACGAAACTCCCAAACCCCCCTTTAAATAACCCACCACAAACAACCTCGATTAATATCAAGTTTTTTTACAAAAGTCAGTTTTTCTCTTTTTTAACTTTTTAACGTAATACGTAAGCAAGAATCGAATAGATATAGTTCGCAAAATATCCATCGATTGATCGGGGTAACGAGGTAATGAAACCGTGGAGCATTTTCAGATTTCGGAAGTTTAATTCAATCAGCATTCGAGTGTTGTACAAGTGATACTGGAATCCAGCTACTGTACCCTGATGCCACCGGGTCGCCTGAAAAACAGCAGACCCGGCGGAGATGGGGACCTCTAGCCTGTACCACGATTCTTTAATGCAACTTTAACCGTGAAATCATCAACTTCAATATCAGATAGACTTCTAAGTGCAATATTTGTAAGATTGTTTTGCTTTATAGCGGCCTCTGCATTTGCTGTAACAATGGGAGTTGTGTTTCCTTTTGCTAGAAAGAAATCGCTTCCATCCCATCTATGCAAATCAAAATAAATACCTTTGTAGAATTTAACTAGTGGCCCATTGTCTATTACTTGCTTCTCAATAATTTCTGATTTATTATAGTCAATCTCGCCGCATCGCCCTACGATGGATAATCCTTCATATCCTTCTATTCTTTCTCCTTTTTTATCTAATAATATTATATCAAAAGTTCGCCATCCAGTTAAATGAGCGTCCTGCAACACATTTTTCATTTTGTCAGAGATTAAATATAGTGAAGCCCACCCTGTGCCAATAATATCTTTCAGAACCTTACCATATTGTTGCGTAAAAACAACGGGAAGTTTAACATTCGTGTAATTTCCATGAAGTAGCAAATCTTGATCATAGATTCTTGTTTCGTCTGACGCTGGCGGATTGCTATAATGAGTATTTAATCCTTCAGGACGAGCTTGGAAAGTAGAAGGAGAAAACTTGCTGCTGAACTCGTAAAACATTGTATTCATTGCTTGCTATTAATAATTAATAGGGATGTTGTAGTCAGACATCACCTTACGACCGAAATCTAATATTTGAGTTTGTGAAGGTTTTGTATCTAAAAATGCTCTCCATCTTTGGTTATATTCATATGCTCTTCGTCCATGCTCACCTGCTTCCCACCAAGCGCCGAATTTCGGATCATGTATGTTCAGCCCTACTTGGTTAAATTCACTTTCAAATGCCTGAGGAAATACATGGTGGGCTTCCGCTCCTTCAGGTATTTCTCCCGTTAAGCCAGAGAGATTATAACGGAAATTCTCCTTTGTTAATGCCCGTCGTGTAAATACTTTAACTACTGTCTTACCCGTTTTACTCATCCTTCTTTCCACTGGCCCAATTATTGGCAATCCCTCGCTAAGACTTTCCAATGTATTCACTGTTTCTCGAGCATCTTCATTCTTTGGTGCATTCCAATCTCTCGCTATAGTTTTGCCCCATCTACTCAGGGGATTCCCATCTGACCCATGCATTATATAATTTAAGTCGTCCTTCTGTTTGCCAGGTATGACCTCTTTACTATAGTCGTAGGAGGATGCCGGTTTCATTGTTACAGGCTTCGCCCCGATAATTGTAGCCGGCGCACCTTCAGCATTATAACCCGAATTACCATTATCCACAAAAGGACTATTAGGATTGTCTATATGTTGTGGGTCTACAGGACCTTCGGCTTCGCCGTTTGCACTTGCCCATTCCAACCCTTCCAAATCCCTACCATCTATAGGTCTGTTCTCAGCAAAAGCATAACTACTGTTCCATACAAATATCTGTGCCAACGGGTCGACACCCCTGAATCTACATATTCTAGCATCATATTCTCTAAAATCGAAATCATAATCGTTCCCCAGCCCCGCCCACTGATTGTTCTTCATCTGCCCATTATACCCATAATGATACCTATCCTCATTACATACCAAAGTTACAACATTTGCCGGAGCCAAACTATCTCGCGGTAAAATCATCATATGTAGATTTATATGGCCTGCAAGAGCACCGGGGGGCTGAGTTATGTCAAGTGTAACTGTAGAAGTAGGCGGGGTGAATGACATAGAAGTTGAGCCAGAGTTGGCAATTGTATAAGGCCCCCCAACTAAAACTCCACCCGAATATATATTGGCCTTTATTGAATAATGGAGTGGGCTCACACCATGGGCTATCAAAGTTATTGTTTGACTAAAGCCAGGCAACAAACTGTCTATTGTAAATGATGCACCATCCCCGGTAGTTGTGGTATTAATTTGCATGTCGGTAGTTGTGGATGTCAGATTACCGCCTAGAATTGGAATGACTGGCGGAGATGTATTAACCAATGTATCGATAGTATAAATAAAATAGTGCTCCATTTCAGTTATTGTGGCATAGAAGCAGTGCGTAGCAGTATCAGTCATATACCTTCCTGGCATTTGCATACCAAACGGATAATAATCCGTGGCACTTACCACGATAGGTTTCCAGGTAACTATACTATCCAATGCACCTGTAGTATGACTGCCGGCAAGGCTATCCGCAACCCGCTTGTCGCTTACAGTTGCCAGCACATCACCCAGGTGATCGGTAAGTTCATACTGTTTTTGCCCAATTGTTTGCCGGGCATAGCGCATATCGGTAAAGGTATTGCCATAAAGGTTAGTACTGTCTCCCTTTATAACATCCTGATATTCCAGACTGTACCACGGAGATTTCTCCCACAGACTTAGAGTATCGGTATATGCCATCAGATCAAAGTCGAACCTGATGCCTGTTTGCCCTTTGTAATATTCCTTCACTCCCAGCCTGCTACTGCCATAAATATCGTGTTCTGCCAATGAATAATTATAGCCAAGAAGCCTAATTGCACTTCCTACGGTCCTGTTGATACGTTCATGATATATGGCTAGTACATTTCCTTGTGCATCATGAACGTAATAATCATTCCTGGTATTGAAGGTGTCGGACAGGTGTTTTGTATACGATTTTTTTACCCGGTTTCCCGCACCATCGTAAGTGAATTCCATGGTGCTGTTATCTCCATTATTTACTGTTCGTATCACTTTATTATAAAGGTTCCACTCTATTGTATCCTGCCCGCTCACAAGGTCAGCTATTGTATTTCCGGTGGGATCGTATGTGTATCGTGCAGGGCCTGGGCCTGGGAAATACGTGATATCATTTGAGTACCCATCGGGAGCATTTTCAATTATTTGGGTTAACTGGTTATTAGTCGGTATTAAGTATTTGTATGTAAAACTATCCATTACCCGAGCCCCAGTTCCTGTATCATTTCCATACCTCACTAGCGATAGTAAGTTGCCATCGTAATCATAGCTATAATTACTGTGGAAATCAGTGAGGCCCGTAATTGTCCCATTCACCGGATTTATTGATGCATATGCTGCGCTGTGTATCCGGTTGAGCTGGTCATACATATACTGCTTGTTCAACCGCTGAAAGGTATCTATCGCCACAGTTTGCCGCGCTATATTACCGTTAAAAAGGTTCAGGGATACGGGCGTCACATGCTGAACGGCATTAGATGTAATAGGCTTATAATCGTTGTTAAAATAATCTATGGTATACGCCACTGCATCCTTTGCTACCACACTTCCAGGGGTAGCATCATTACCCATATCCATGCCGATGTTCAGCGTATCGCAGTTCACCGCTTTCAGCCATCCTTGTATAGTGTAGGCATAGTCAATACCTTGCACACCAAGCTTACCCAATTGCACTCTCGCCAGTGGCCCATGGTCATAATAGGCATAGGTTGCATCCTGTTGCCATATCCAGCCGTCATTACTGGTTTCCACTTCTGTAATGCGGTTATCGGCATCATAGCTATATTTCTGGTAAAACTGGTCAGGCCAACCCCTGTTGTAACTGAGCATGTTTACTTTGCCGCTTATCAGGTCATAATCGTAGTCTATGCGTTTATACCGTTGCTTTACAATAGCTTCAAGCCCTGGAAAATCCTGTGTCAGTGTTTGCACATTTCCTTCCATGTCATAACTATAGTGTGTGGCATATGTGTACCAGGCTAAAGTTGTATCCGATACCAGTAAAGAATCAAAATATAATACAGCTGCTACGCGCTTACGTAGATTCATTTGAGCGTCAAGTCCAACAATATTACCCAGGTTAGTAGCGGCGGTATCATATATGGTCATAACCACATCATGCCGGTCGTATGTGTGTACATAAGATACAATGCTATCAGCAGATTCTTGGTCGAGGAATTGTATAAAATAAGGATCAGGAGAGATTATATCGTAGCTGGTACCGGATATGACAACAGGATAGTCATAATAGTGTGCAGGATACGGAATTGGCGGAGGAACAAGAAATTGTTCAAAATACTGGCAGCCCATTATTGCCTCACCTGTTTCAATTATCCGGCTTTGATTGTTGTAAAGATTGTAAGTATAGTAGCCATTTTGCGCTTGCCTTGCATTTTGAGAGAAGATCAGCCTGCCAGCGACATCATAGAAGAAACGTGTCGTGCCACCATCTATGGTTTTCTGCCTGCTTACCTGGTTGTAGGTGTTGTAATTATAAACATTCTGCTTATAGTAAATCGCAGGCGGGCAAATCGATGGATTATTTCGTGTCCGGGTACCGTCAATTGAATCAAGCAAAGCGGTAGCTATAGACGCGCTGCCTGCTGGTGGTACTGTAAATGTGAGATTACCTGCACGATCATAGTTATACAGTGTGTAATCAAATTCATCATTCATGTACCCCAACAACAATTGTTCATTTACTGTAGTTGCCAGGTAACTGGTGAACGACTTTGTAATGGAATTTTTTACAGAGTCCATGTAATGGTTGTAATTCAGAATGCCTTCGTTAATTGCTGTATACAATGTCTGCCGTTCACAATTATTAAACGTATCAGCACCCGGCAAATTAACGCCTCCAGTAGTTCGTCCAAGCAGCACATTATCCAGTTCTATGCTCCTACCTATCACAAAACTGCACCGCCCGTTTGCAAGTATGGTATCCGAAGTGGTGCTCCTCACAAGCATTAGTGAGAAAGAACGGTTCATACTATCACCCGGGGTAGGTATCAATGCAACTTCTTTATAGAATCTGCGAAGAGATTTAGGGATATATGCCGGGAATGAAACAAAGACATTGAATAACGTATCTTTTGTAGTGAAGTATCTGTACCAGTAACTGCCATCGGCACATATAAATGCAGTCAATTCTATAGGCGCTGTAGGGTAAGTTACCGTGTCATTTACCGTATGAAATATATAGCCTGCAGTTCCGTTAGTGGCTAATGTAAAAATGTGCTGCAAGGTATCATACAGCCGGTTACTCATACCGTAACTGTCCAGGTAGAGATTGGTAAACATTCCCCAGGTGGAAGACTGTGAATAGCCAGGCAAGTATCCTGAATAGGAAGAAATCCGGGAAGAAAGATATTGCTGCTGCACCGAATCTATTACCTGGTAGGAAGGTAAAGACTGGTAACCATAGGTGTATTTAAGGTACGCTTGTTTCTCCGGCTTAAAATAATCAGCATCAATTGTACTTTGGTAGCATGGTGTAAATACAACCCCTGGTACGCCATGATTATATAAGTAAGCAGATATTTCATACACATCTTTTGATATGGTATAGGGAGGAGTGCCGCCAGTATCTATAATGTCGTAATAATACTGTACTACAAAATGACCGCCTATCCACACCGCTCGTTGAGAATATTTAAACTTAACTGTCGTGGTGTCAATAATATTTAAAGTATCAGGTTTAAACAGTGAGTCTGATGAATATATAAACCCTATCTCACCTGTATGTTTGATACTGGAAAGGGGTGCATCTATGATCCTAGAGTGATACGATCCACCGTAGGCCAAGAGCTTTGCTTTATATTTCCATAACTCATATTTCGGAACTTTGTTTAGGTTAATGCAAACTGTAATTATGGAACTATCCAATGTACTGTCGCGGTAGGAATTATTAAACGAATACAATGCATCAATACTGTTCAGAGTGTCAATAAAATTATTCATTGCAGTAGTGCTGGTAAATGTAAACGCAGAATAACTGGTATAAAGTGGCATCTTAATGCTATCGGCAAGTGCACAGCTTTGAATAAATGTTTCATAATCAGTACTGGTATATGCTTGCAATAGATGGTTATTCATATAGTTCGCCAGCATTACGTCATAATTCGGATGATCTGAACCTGCTATGCCATATGCCAGCAACGTGTCATTAAACTGGTTATAAAGCATTCTTAATTGCGTACAAGGAATGCATGAAGCAAGACTCTTATCCATATAGGTCATTGTCTGCATGCTGTCCACCCAGCCGGGCATAATGCAGGTGGTAGTATCACCGCTACAAGTGGCAGTAATAGTTGCTATGAAACTAAATTCATTAATCAGGCCTGTTCCGGAAATCAATGAAGAAGATGAATTTATACACGCCACGCTTGCAGAAGATGTACAACTTGGCGAAAAAATATTTCCGCAAACAGGTGAATGCAGGCATACCTTAACTGAATCATATAGTGAGCCAAAAGCAGAACGCTGAACTTTTAATTGATAAAGTTTTTGTGACGTTGTGTACGAAGCCACAATAGCAGTACTTTGATAATTTCCAAGTACCCGCGCAATACCACGTTCAAACGAATTACCTGTTGTATCTAATGTATAACTGTAACCAGTGCCTGGGTTACCCAATGCGTTTAGTACGGTTGTTCGATTGATGAAAGTGGTGAGATCAGCATAAAATGCTGACGGCAAACAATCATTAACTGGTACAGGTGGTGGCGTGCCAAATTGGTTACAATCAAGTACATATGGGTTACAGAGATCATTCACAGTAGCACCACTGCTATTCAAAGCATATAAAATCTGCTGAAACGTAAAATTACCAGAAGGGGCAGAGCCGGATTTGTATATGCGAATGAGGGTATCCTTTATTTTCGTCGATATTGTACTGCTCCCGGCGATGCAGTTGGATAGATGAGCTACAAGTGTATCTATTTCACCATACGCTAGTGTCATGTCACACATACTATGACGCATAATTTTTGTACCTTTGTGCAAAAACTATGGAAAAGTACAAGGTTACACTAACGGAGCAGGAAAGGGATGAATTGCTGTCGATAACTAAGGGCGGGACACATACATCCA
>CAIMDZ010000141.1 GCA_903839875.1 uncultured Bacteroidota bacterium | reverse complement strand
TTCTCAATAATTTTCTCGGACAACAGTGATTCGCAAGTAATCAATGGGTAGGCAAGGTGCAACAATTCATGTGGAAATGAATTGCTAAATTAGTACCTTTCGCATCTGAATTTTACTCTGGGCAAATGGTTGATTGAAGCAATAAACAATAACCTGTAAAAATTTGGATTTTGAGTTATGAAAATAGATACTGCCTATATAGAACGTTGCATCGCTACCTTAGACAAGGCGCAAACCTTGCTTAAACAATCGAATCCGGAAAATATTGATTACGATATGTACCGTTCTGCGTGCATAAAAGAGTTTGAGATTATTTTGGAGCAAAGCGGGAAACTGCTTCGTAAAGCCCTGAAACCATTTTATCACTCGTCTAAAGAAGTTGACAAATTGATTTTTAAGGATGTATTCCGCCATGCCGTTTTACGGAACATCATTACCGATGAGGTATGTGAAAGGTGGCTGCAATACCATGACAACCGAAACAGTACCACACATGACTATGGGGTAAACTTTGCCGAAGAAACTGTAGTCCTGTTGCCACAATTTATTTCTGATGCTACAGAACTGGCAAAAGCCGTACAAAAACTAAATAGCGATTAGATGCTGATTAGAGAAAAGGATAAGCAAACACTATTACACATTTTTTCTGCAATAAGTTTCCCAATTGAAGTATGGGCATACGGCAGCCGTGTAAACGGCACTGCACATGAAGGCAGTGACCTGGACCTGGTAATTCGCGGACCAAATCTTGCCCCGATTCCCATAAATGCGTTTGGCGAACTATGCGAAAAAATTAAAGAAAGTAATATTCCCATATTGGTTGAATTAAGAGATTGGGCATCTTTGCCGGACAGTTTTCATGTGAATATAGAAAAGCAATATGAGGCGTTGTTTGATAACCGGAACATCGGGAGATTACCTCAATAATAGAATTCTTTTCATTTGCTTCTTCGATGCTTCGCTATGCTTGCTGCCATCATGACGTAGAGAATCAGCAGCGGCAAACTGTCATTTTTATAGAACACTATGAATTACTGGGTATTATTCCGAAGTTGTTTTTATGAGTTCAAGATTGCATCGAGTTTTTCTTTTATCTCAGGATCAATTTCGTTAAGTTTTATAAAATCAACCAGTTCATGAAAATTACCTTTTCGCTTTACTATTGGCTGGTGCGTGCGTAGGGAGAATTCTCTAAAAATAGTCTCTGCCCAATCTCCAGGTTTTTCATTATTCCACCATTCATCATTAGGATTATTTAGATAGATAGGTGGAGTTAGGTCTTGGATACACTTATCCATGATATTAATATAATTATTAATTGATGTTTCCAGAGTGTTTGATTTTGAAAACGCCCATCTTTTTAATACAATGTTATTGCAGAAATAATTTTCAAGTTCTCGTTTTTTCCATTGCAATACCGGTATTGGGTCATCCGTATTAGTGTTGCGATTCAGCTTATCAAATATACACAAGCCTTTCAGGTCTGGCTCTATTGACTTAATGGCATTAAATTTAATAAATGCATCGCCCGGTAAATTTCCATCCACCAAATTAGTATTAGCTTCTTCTATTTTCCCGGTTACAGGATGTTTCAATTTTCTTGCAATAGCCTCAAGGTTCAGGACATCGGTTTTGCCTTCAAAGAACAAGCAGTGTTTTTTGAGTTTTGCGTGATAATATTTGTCCCAACCTATATCAGTAAGCGCTTTCTTAAAGTTTTTAATTAGTGACGCCAATAACGACCAACGCGATGATGTTGACGATGCCATTACCTGTTACCATATCTATATCAGTCCCTTTATGACAAACAGTGAGATTCCGCCAATAATCAGCCACAACAACACCCCCTGCAAAATAGGCCGCCAACCTACCTGCTGTATTGTTTTTAATGATAACCCGGAGCCGATAAGAAAAAGCGTTACCACCAGCCCCTTCCTGCCAAAAATGTATGCCCATTGAAAAAGGGTGTGTCCTTCGAAATTATTATTCAGGAAACTGAAGTGATTGGGCAGGTATGTGGAGATAAGGATGGCGATAATGAAGTAGAAAATGAAGTAGGGTATCCTGACCTTGCCTGTGCTGTGCTGGAAATATGCGGTGGCAAGCGTAATAGGGATGATCCATAAGGCGCGTTCCAGTTTGATGGTAGTAGCTATTTTTAACGCTTCTTCGCTGAATTTACTGGCTGCGCCCACTACAGAACTGGTGTCGTGGATGGCTATGGCGCACCAGGTACCAAACTGCTGATCGTTCATGTGCAGATAATGGCCTAAAACGGGAAATAGAAACAGGCCGATGGAATTAAGTATAAAGACAGTGCCGAGCGATACGCTAATCTGTTGATCATTTGCTTTAATGACCGGGGCAATTGCAGCAATGGCGCTGCCGCCGCATATGGCTGTGCCGTTTGAAATTAGCAGGGATGTGTTCTTATCTATTTTTAGCGCTTTGCCTATTAAAAATCCTGCCAGAAGGGTAACACCTATGGTAGCAACTGTGAACAGAAAACCTTCTTTACCAGCCTGCATTGCGTGTTCAAAGTTCATACTAAACCCAAGGCATACGACGGAGACCTGTAGTAATAGAGTGGTGGCTTTCTTATTTAATTTGATAAAAGGATTCCCTATTGTAAATGCAATAATGAGTCCGGTAAGCAAAGCAAAGGGCGGGTCGAGGAAAATGGTGCAGGCTATAACACATAACAGGAAGATGAGTTGCCTGTAAGTATCAGGGATATTGAGTAGTGGCGATCGCATTAGAATTTTGGTTAGATATTGCAGTAAGATAAGGCAAAGGTAATATTATAGGTAGGAATTTTTATTTCAAATGATTGACGTATCCTGTAACAAAATCAATGTTAATATTGTAAAAAATGTTAAGTTTGTTGTGTTGATTACCCTTTTCTGTTATACATTTGCTGCTCCATGAAAGGTAGGTTATGGTTTATTCTGATACCTGTTCTTGCATTAATATTCAGTATTAATAGCGGGCATGGGGAAATTATATCCTTCCGTACAACTTCCGCTTCTATTAATATTGGCAATTCTAAAACCAGGGTTGATGTTCCTAATTCAATTGATGTGAAAAAGGATGTCAATAAATTAAGGTATAAAATACGCATTAAGGCACTGGATGATTTTGCTGCAATTAAGATAATTCCAGTTTCTTTTCCTCCTGATATTGTTTGTCATCTTTCCAGGCCATCTTATTGGAATAGGGTGGTTTGCATTTATTCCTCCCATTGCGCTACAAGGTGCCTGCGAGGCCCGCCCGAACTTGCCTGATCCCAACAGCAAGTTATTCACATTTTATAAGGCGGTTACGCCTATTCAACTACATTTATGGACAACAAAAAATACAGGCACATTCGTTTGCTCCGGATGTTATTTCTGATTCAATTATTATTGCCATTTATAAGTTTTGCACAAACAGTGAATCTCTATGATGCAGTAAACAATGCGGTTAAAAATTACCCGCTGATACACCAGCGGCAAGCTGAGGTATCTGCGGGCCAGGCACATGTAAATACTGTAAAGGGGTATCGGCTGCCAGCACTGATACTGCAAGACCAGTTCGATATGGGTACTACCAATACGTTGCAGGGTGCCTACTTTTCATTAGGTATAGTGCCATCTACACCGGGAGGCAGCGGTACTGTGGCTCCTAATTATAAACCCAACCCGGTGAATATTGCGCTTACCTCACTGCAATGGGAATTTTACAATTTCGGATACTACAATGCCCAGAAAAAACAAGCCGAAGCACAACTGGGAGTTAACGAAGCGGTTTTGGATGGCGATACCTATTTGCTGAAAGAAAACCTGATCTCGTTGTACCTCGACTGGCTAAAGAAATACAGGCTCCTCAATATCCAGAACGAAAACATGCAGCGTGCACAAATGATTCTGACAGCTATACGGGCTATGGTGATGAGTGGTTTGAAGCCGGGGGTGGACAGCAGTACCGCAAGGGCAGTCTATGAGGATGCGCATATTGCTTATTTACAGGCATTGGATGAGTATAATTATGATAAAATTACTTTGTCATCCTATACGGGGTTTAATGCAGCCAGTATTATTCCAGATACATCGTTTATCAATGCTACTTTGCCGGAAGGAATGTTACAGCAATTGCCTGACAGCGTTTCGGATAACCATCCTTTATTAGATTTTTACAGGAAGCAATATGAGCTGCAGAAGGCGGATAATTTTACCATCTCCAGGAAATACCTGCCTAAGTTCTCGTTGAACAGCACCGCATGGGTAAAGAATTCGGGCATAAGCTACGATGGTACTTATCCCAATGGCATTTCGGATGGACTGTCCTACGACAAGTATAATTATGTATTTGGGGTAGTGTTTACCTTCAACCTTTTTGACCTGCGACACAGGAGCGATCAGCAAAAGGAAGGGAGATTTTATGCTGTGGCAAAACAGGATGCACTAAAAACGCAGCAACTAAACCTTGACAGGATGATGCAGCAGGCTAACGCTGCTTATGCAACTACAATTGAAAAAATAAAGGTCATACCAGTGCAATTATACTCGGCTCGGCAGGCATATGAGCAGCAGTTGGCATTATACAGGTCAGGTTTGAATACGTTGCTGGAGGTTACCAATGCGCAGTTTACCTTGCTACAGGCCGAAACAAATTATGTGATCACACAAGATGAACTGCTGCAGTTGCTCTATATAAGAGCAGGGCTTTCAGGACAGCTTGATTTTTTCTTACAAAATTTTAAACGATAAAATATGAGCTTAGTATCAGCGTCGCTTAAAAGACCTGTAACTATACTGGTGATTGTATCAGCAGTATTTTTCAGCTCATTTCTGGCGATAAAGACAATTCCGATAGATATATTTCCAAAATTAAATATGCCTGCCATTTATGTTATTGAACCCTATGGAGGTATGACGCCGCAGCAAATGGAAGGCTTTTTTTCCACGCGCCTGCAAGACCAGTTTCTTTATGTGAACGGTATCAAGAATATTACCAGCAAGAATATACAGGGTATCAGTATTTTGAAACTGACGTTTTTTGAAAGTACAGATATGGCGGAGGCATCAGCACAAGTGGCATTGCAATTGAATCGGGCCATGACCTTCTTCCCGCCCGGTGCCTTGCCGCCGCAGGTAATCAGGTTTGACGCTTCTTCGCTTCCGGTAGGTACGTTGGTTTTTAGCAGTCCCAACAGAAAATTAGAAGAGATCAATGATTTTGCAGCAACGCGCATACGGCCTTTGTTTGCAACTGTACCGGGGTTATCGGCGCCGCCACCGGTGGGGGCTAATATAAGAACAGTAGTAGTAAACATTGACCCTGTAAGGTTGCATAGTTTCAATCTTACACCGGACGAAGTAGTCGCCTCTATTGCCCGTAATAACGTGATGTCACCTTCCGGAAATATACGTGTTGGTAATACCATGTATATGGCTACAACCAACTCTCTTGAGCGTACTGTGAATGCATTTGGTGATATTCCGGTTCGAAGTGACAACACCAATACTATTTTCCTGCACGATGTGGGTACCATACAGGATGCCGCAGATATAACAACAGGGTATGCATTGATAAATGGTAAGCGGTCTATTTACATGCCCATTGTTAAAACGCCGGATGCGTCAACATGGGAGGTGGTGAAAAACCTCAAGTCAAAGATACCTGAAATGCAGAGCCTGCTACCGGATGATGTGCATATATCGTATGAGTTCGACCAGTCGGTATTTGTGATGAACTCTGTGAAGAGCCTTGTTACGGAAGGGATTATTGGGGCCATACTTACAGGGCTTATGGTATTGTTATTCCTGAAGGACTGGCGGAGTTGTGTAGTGGTTGTGGTCACAATTCCGCTATCTGTATTTGCAGCAGTATTCTGTCTGAAAGTGGCTGGGCAGACAATTAACATCATGACCCTTAGCGGACTGGCGCTGGCAATCGGCATCCTCGTAGATCAGGCTACGGTAACCATTGAGAATATCCACCAGCATCTGGAAATGGGAAAGCCCCAAAAGCAAGCCATCTATGATGCATGTACTGAGATTTCGTTTCCGCTGTTCCTGATATTGCTTTGTGTTATCGCGGTGTTTGCACCATCATTTATTATGACGGGAGTGCCGAGGGCGCTTTTCCTGCCTTTGTCTCTTTCCATCGGGTTTGCAATGATCGCATCGTTTTTCCTCGCTCAGAGCATAGTACCTATTGTGGCTAATTGGCTACTTAAGGAAAGCATGTTTCAATATCATCACGGACAAAAACATGCACATGCAGGCCTGGCGCTTGACAATGAAGAAATCGCTGACATAGAGGAACATCTTAGCAAGGAGTTGTCGGAGCCTGAAAAAAATGACTTCTTTGAAAAGGTGAAAATGGTATTTCTTGGCTCCCTGCAAAGAATGATAAAAAAGAAAAAGCGGAATGTGAGCTTTTATCTGATCCTGGTGCTGGGGCTGGCTGGCGGTTGCTTTGCGTGGATTGGTAAAGACCTTTTACCAAAGACTAATAATGGCCAATACCAAATAAAACTGCGACTGCCCGATGGCACACGTCTTGAACGTACGGAAACAATGGTGCTGGATGTGTTGAAGATACTTGACAGTATCACCGACCATCACATAGAGATCAGTTCGGCATTTGTGGGAATGACACCGACCAACTATGCATCGGCTAACCTGTACCTGTTTAACAGTGGTACCCATGAGGCGTCGCTTCAGATACAGATTGATGAACGATTCAAGGGCAACAAGGATAACTTCCAGGAGCTATTCCGGACTACTGTTAAAAGTAAGCTGCCAGATGTAAGAGTGTCATTTGAACCAATAGAATTGACGGAAAAAATAATGAGCCAGGGAGCTGCAACGCCTATTGAAGTGCAGGTGGCTGGAAAAGATATGCATGAGATTGCAGACTACGCAAATAAGCTCACCAACGAACTGAAAAAGGTGCCTTTTATGCGGGATGTGCAGATCGAGCAGCCTTTAAAATATCCTACAGTCAGCATTGTAATTGACAGGTATAAGGTTGCGCAGATGGGATTGAAACTGCAGGATGTATCCCGTTCTATTACTGCCTTTACCTCATCAAGCAGGTACACAGAAAAAAATATGTGGCTGGATACCAAAAGCGCCTATACCTACCAGGTGCAGGCACAGGTGCCCGAATACATAATGAACAATATCAACGACCTGAAAGAGATTCCTTTACTTACGGGTCAGGCAGGGGTGGTGTTGCAGAATGTAGCCACATTCAATGTAGATACAACAGCCGGGGAGTATGACAGAACGGGTCCGCGCAGGTTTGTGACAGTCAGCGCCAATCTGTATAAAAAGGATTTGCAAAGAGGAACAGATGCAGTGAATGTGTCCATTAATTCACTTGGTGAATTGCCTAAGGGATTGGTGGTAAGTGTACAAGGCATGTCGAACCTGCTGACGGAAACGCTTGACAGCCTGCAGAGCGGTTTGCTACTGGCGATCATAGTTATCTTCCTGCTACTAGCTGCCAATTACCAGTCATTCAAAGTTTCTCTTGCGGTGCTGTGTACAATACCAGCAGTGTTGCTTGGTGCGCTTGTTATATTATTAATGACCGGTTGCACGCTTAACCTGCAATCATACATGGGTATTATTATGTCAACCGGCGTATCTGTGGCCAATGCAATTCTTATCGTCACCAATGCTGAAAAGCTGCGTGGAGAATATAACAACGACGTGGTAAGGGCGGCAACAGTAAGTGCATCCATAAGGTTGCGGCCTATATTGATGACCAGCCTTGCTATGATTGCGGGTATGATACCAATGGCGACAGGAATGGGCGAAGCAGGAGACCAGACCGCACCTTTAGGACGGGCGGTTATAGGTGGACTGATTGCCTCTACATTCGCAGCGTTGTATATAGTACCGCAATGCTATGCATGGCTGCAGCAGAAAGCAACATTGAAATCACCGTCATTATTACCAGACAAGTTAAACTAAACTGATGAGCAACCATTTTAAAATAATATGCGCACTGACTATGGCATTAATGTCGTGCGGCGAAAATAAAGAAGAAAAGAAGCCTGCAGCACCAGTCGTTGAAAACTACAAGACGATGCAGCTTGCACATCGGTCCATAAGTGGCAATGTTCAACTGCCGGGCGTAATGCAGCCATTTCAGTTTGTACAACTCTTCCCGAAAATAAACGGGTTTGTGCGGTCAGTTACCGTTGACCGCGGATCGGTCGTGCGGCAGGGGCAGGTGCTGATAACGCTGGAAGCGCCCGAGATAGAACAACAAGTAGCCGCCGCCAAATTGAAGTACACACAGGTACAGGCCACCTATATTACCAGCAAAGACCGCTATCGCCGTCTGTTGGTGACAAGCAAAACACCCGGCACAGTTTCTCCCTACGACCTTGAAGCGGCAGCATCGAAAATGCAGGGCGACAGTGCTACAGCACAGGGTGAGTATGCCAATTTCAGGGCACAGGAATCATACAGAAGTTACCTGACTATAACCGCCCCTTTTGATGGGGTCATCACAGAGCGGAATTTACACCCAGGCGCACTTGCTGGTCCGGGTGCACAAAATGCAAAGCCGATGCTGGTACTACAACAATTATCAAAGCTGCGGCTTGTGGTTGACATACCTGAACAATATGCATCACAGGTTAAGGACGGAGATAAAGTGCGATACAAAACGAATGCATTGCCAGGACAGGAGTTTACCGGTTTTGTATCCCGTTCATCACAAAGTTTAAGTAATAATTACCGCTCTGAAACCATTGAAATAGACGTGCTGAACACCGATAATAAATTCAAGCCCGGTATGTATGCTGAAGTAGTATTACCAACCAGCGGCAGCGCCAACGCATTTATTGTTCCCAAATCAGCAGTGGTTGTTACTACTGAAAAAAAGTATGTAATCGCAGTTGAAAATAATACCGCCAAATGGGTAGATGTTTCGGAAGGCAATCAAACCAACGACTCGACAGAGATATTCTGCAATATGCGTAACGGGGATGAGGTAATTGTGAATGCAGGCTACCAGGTGAAGGATGGGCAGAAGGTGAGGTAATAGGTGGTAGGCTGATTGGTTGATCAGTTGATTGGTTGAATGGTTGATGTGGTAAATCAGGATTAGCTTAAAAGTAATGATTTCATTACCTTTACAAAGTGAAAAGCAGCGAATTGGTACGGCTCCTTAAACAAGATGGATGGTTTGCCATAAATCAGAAGGGCAGCCATGTCCGGTTTGTTCATGCTAAAAAGAAAGGTACAGTTTTTGTGCCTGATCATGGCAGTAAGGAGGTCGGTACTGGATTAGCTAACAAAATTCTGAAACAGGCGGGACTAAAATAAACACGATGAAAAAAATTGAAATGATTGTAGAGCGAACAAACACAGGCTATTCGGCATTCGCCAAAGACTATCCTGTGGGGACAACCGGTGATAGTTTACCTGAGTTGACCAGCAATATATTGGAAGCCATGAATTTCTATTTTGACGAAATGGAAGGTAAGGGCAAGGTTGTAACAGATAAGGATCTGAAAATAACTTTAGATCTGCGCCAGTTCTTTGAATTCTATAAAGTCATCAACGCGACGGCACTCTCAGAGCGTATAGGAATGAATCAAAGCCTGCTTGCGCAATACATTAACGGTATAAAAAAGCCATCTCAGGTGCAGACCAGGCGCATTTTGCAGGGGGTTCAGAAGATTGGAAGAGAATTGGCTGAGATTAATTTTTTGCTTTAGAGCACATGTAACTCATTGCGTCAAAAGCAGTCAATGAATTCGGCAAAATCTGAACCTTTGAAAACAGCCTCACCATCACCCATTCCAATGAAGGGCATTTCGTAAATATCGCCGGTTTCTTTTTTTATGGCATAGGCCATATCTCCGCCATCGGAGCCGAAAATAAAATAGCTGGACGCGTATTCTTCGACATCATAATCAATGTTTAATTGTAACATTTCTGTCACGGGCCACAAAGCAACGTAACTGTCTTCACCAACGATGTCGGCGCCATCACATTCCTTGAAAAACTCTATAAACCCCGTTGGTAATTTGAAATAGATATTCGTTAAGAATGCGTTCAATTCCGTCTCGCTTGGCGGACTGTTTTTGTTGACTGTTTTCATTAAAAAACTTTTAGGCTTTTTACTTTTCACTTTTGCCTTTAAATCTAATCCCCATCTCCCACCAGCTCCTCATGCCAATTGAAAGTCTGTCCTGTTCTGCCTTGCTCCCAGTAGAATTTGCCGCGTTTGCGATTGTTATTGCCTATTTCGTTCATGGTTTCGCAATCGTAGAGACGGCCATTCACCATGGTGTAGTGTATGCTTTCTGTGTTATAAATATCTTCCAGTGGATTTTTATCCATAATTATCAGGTCGGCGAGTTTGCCGGGTTTTAGCGAACCTATCCAGTTGTCGAGGCCGAGATTGATTGCGGGGTTTAGGGTTGCGCAACGCAGAGCTTCAATGGGTTTCATACCGCCCTGTGCCAGCATCCAAATTTCCCAGTGAGCGCCTATGCCCTGTATCTGGCCGTGCGCGCCCATGTTTACTTTTACTCCGGCTTCTTCCAGTTTATTTACACTCTTTGATACCAGTATATGGCCGTTCTCATATTCTTCTTCAGGCGCCATAGTGCGGTGCCTGCTGCGTGGGTCTATTACCGATCTTGGTGTGTATTTCAGCAATCTTTCTTTTTCCCAGACGTTCGTATGCTGATACCAGTAGTTTTCGCCGCTCAGCGCACCATAGCACACGATAAGGGTAGGGGTGTATCCTGTTTTAGCGTTTTTCCAGAGCTGGATTACATCGTCATAGAGTGGTGCTACCGGTATATTGTGCTCAATTGTGGTATGTCCGTCCAACACCATGCTCATGTTGTGAAAGAAGTGCGAGCCGCCCTCCGGCACTACCTCCATTTTTAGTTCGCGAGCTGCTTCTATTACCATCTGGCGTTGCTCACGTCTTGGCTGGTTGTAGCTTTTCACACTGAATGCGCCATAAGCCTTGCTGCGGCGCAGTGCGCTCCTTGCATCCTCCAATGAATTGATAACAGCTTTAAAATCACCGTCAGCACCATAAAGAATAGTTCCTGTAGAGAAAACCCGTGGGCCAACCATTAAACCCGCTTTAACCATCTCGCTTTGCGCGAATACCATTTCGCTGTTGGCTGAGGGATCGTGCATGGTTGTAACACCATAGGCGAGGTTTGCATAATAAGGCCAGTGCTGTTCAGGCGTTAATCCATACCTGAAGTGGTTGCCGTGTGCATGAGCGTCAATAAAACCGGGCATTATAGTTTTGCCGGTGCAATCTATGGTATCAGTATATGCGGGAAGCCGCACATCACTTGTTTTTCCGACGGTCTTGATGATATTGCCTTCCACTAATACTGTTCCATTTTCTATCACTTCATCTCCATTCATGGTAATGATACGCGCATTGGTAAATGCAAATATCCCTTTTGGTTTATCTGTCTTTGCTGAGAGACCTACATCAATGCCATGATCTGGAATTTTGAATAAGGAATCAACCTTACCATCAATAAAACCAAAACGCTCATCGAGGTTAATGGTGTAATACTGGTTGCCCAAAGTATAATGCAGCTTATCGCTGTTCTTACTCCATTGCAGGTTGATCCCGGCATCCAGGGATACCTTCCTCACCGGGAAATCAGCAGAATCACTGCTTAGATTTATTTCCTTCCCGGTATGCGGGAAAGGGGCTATATATACTTCATGGAGGTCCACAAAAGCAACCCAATTACCGTCGGGTGATACAGTAAACTGACTGGCATACTTACTTTTGAAAATTACCCGGTCGTCGCTTCCATCAAATTTGCAACTATGAAAAGATTTTTCCAATGAACCGAAAAGATTGCCCCCTGACTGGTAATAAATTCTGGTGCCTGTTTTATCAAACTTTGGATACTCTCCTTTGTCGGTAACAAATTCTTCCTTACCACCCCCGGCAGGCATCATGTAAATGCCGGGCTTTACTGTAAAGGAGTTGCCCATAATGTCGTTGCTGCCTTCCTTGTAGAAAACAATCCATTTCCCGTCCGGTGAATAGGAAGGTGTACGGTACAAACCTTTGGTGAGCGTGATCTTGGATAGGGTAGGGCTGCCGCCAAAGTTCATGGTGCTGATACTGCCCTTGCCTTCATCGCTCCATGTTACATATGCAAGGGTACTTCCATCAGGCGAAAGGGCTGGTTCAAATTCCAGGTCCTTGTTTTGCGTCAGGCGTTCTGGTTTGCCGTTAGGTAAAGACTTTTTGTAAATATGCCCAAGGGCATTAAATACAAGCCACTTTCCGTCAGGAGTGGTGATAGCATGACGGATAACATTTACGTTAAAATCATCCTGGTTCAGGTCTTGCGGAAAACGGACTGCATCGGTGATATGTTCTTTCACATTGCACGTGAATGGGATGTCGGTTGCTTTATTCTGTCCGTATACATCCGCCTTAACAATTTTCCCTTCACTCCAGATGATGATGTCTTTATCATCAGGGCTCCATGCGTATCCTGTATAAATTCCGAAGATGGTCCATGCTTCCTGCTGGTCTTTACTTAGTTTATCATAAATGGGCCATTCTTCACCTGTTTCTATATCGCGCAGATAAAGAACGGTTTTGGTTCTTACTCTTTTTACAAATGCCAGCAGTTTGCCGCTATGCGAGATCTGTGGCCTGAAAGCCCCCCCGGGACCGCCCGTAACCGTTTCAATAATACCTTTCTCGCGGTCAAAACGTTTGATCTCAAATATCTGGGTATTGGGATTTTTATTGTACTGGAAAAATCCGCCCGGATACATATCCTCGCTGTAATACACATATCGTCCATCGGAAGAAATACTGGGCTCGTTTAGATCCTGCTGGTCGTTCTTTTTTACAGTAAGCTGAAGTCCATTGCCTCCATTTACATGATACATCCACAGTTCACCTGCTCCTGCGGAGCGGGTAGAAGTAAAATGTTTCCTGGCAATAATATACTTGCCATCAGGCGTCCATATGCCATTATTCAGCAGCCTGAAACTTTCTTTGGTCACCTGCCTGGGATTGCTGCCGTCGCGATCCATGATCCAGATGTTATCTCCGCCACCGGCATCAGATGTAAACAATATTTTCTGGCCATCCGGACTGAACCGTGGCTGCACTTCATAAGCCAGTCCTTGCCTAAGCACTTTGGCCTCGCCACCTTTTGCGGACATTATATAAATATCTCCCAGCAGATCGAACACTATATCCTTTCCATCGGGTGAAACGTCGAGGTTTATCCATGTGCCCTCATTTACCTTAAAGGTTACGTCATTGCCTGGCCCTCCGGGATTATTTACATCCCATTTCTTTTTATCTTCTTTTTTTGACTGTGCATTGGCTATAAAAGGTATAGCGAGTAAAAATAAACCTATGAATAAACGATTGATTCGCATGAAAAGTTATTTGTTCGGGTAAAGATAAGAGGAGGAGGGGAAATAAAAGTAGATTATCATTTGCCATCATTTCTTAGATTTGTATTCCAGCCTTTAGATGCAATGCATAACGATTCTGAAATACTTATATATCAAACGCCTAATGGCAATACAAAAGTTGATGTACGATTAGAGGGTGAAACGGTTTGGCTAAATCAATATCAATTAGCTGATCTGTTTCAAACAGACCGTACATCTATTGCCAAACACATAAAAAATATTTATGAAACAGGAGAACTAATCGAAAGTTCAACTTGTGCAAAAATTGCACAAGTTCAAAAAGAAGGTAATCGTACCATTAACCGTAACATTTTATATTACAATCTCGATATAATCATTTCTGTAGGTTATCGTGTGCATAGTTTTCTTACACTCAATGACCGTGAAATATTAGCACATACCGGAAAAATAAGCCATGAGGATGCAGAAAAATATGCTTTACAGCAATTTGAAAAATACAAAAAGCAATTAAAAGCAGGCGAGGTAGATGAGTTGGATAAAGCAATAAAAAAAATAGATCCTTCAAAATAATTGGCTAATACGCAACTGATATAATTTGTAAGCACTGTCGTCCGACAAAATCCAGAAAGGGCTTAAAAGGTGTGCGTAACACATTGATTTACAATAGTTCAGTTTGTTTTTTGGCAAAGCAGGGGGGCGATACTATCCTGGGGTAAACAATGTGCTCTGTACTGGTCTCC
>CAIMDZ010000140.1 GCA_903839875.1 uncultured Bacteroidota bacterium | reverse complement strand
TGGATGTATGTGTCCCGCCCTTAGTTATCGACAGCAATTCATCCCTTTCCTGCTCCGTTAGTGTAACCTTGTACTTTTCCATAGTTTTTGCACAAAGGTACAAAAATTATGCGTCATAGTATGTGTGACATGACACTAGCTATAATGCCGGCCCGGTACCGAATGGTACCACAGACCGCCGCGCGGAGTCGCCTGTTATCAATTGTGCAGGCAGGTATTCCATTACGATGAAGTTTTATTATACAATGGATGGCCAGGCGGGTGTAGATTATGCTACTGTATGGTATTATGATGGTACAACCTGGAGTCTGCTGGCAAGTCCGCCACAGACCCCTGCCATTTGTCCTCCGGTTGGTGGCATTTCTCAAGGTTATTGGGATCATTATACAGTGGCTTTGCCAGCCAGCGCCAATAATAATCCTAATGTAAAGATTGGTTTCAGGTGGGTAAATAATAATGATGGAGTGGGTACAGATCCTTCTTTTGCAGTGGACAGCGTTTCGCTGGTTGCTGCAAGGTCCACTTCATTTACTCCCGGCAGCACAAGTGTTTGCAAGGATAGTTGTGTTACATTCACCAATACAAGCACCGGTGCCGTTGACAGCTTCGTATGGTCTGTTTCCCCGGTTGTCCCGATTTCAAACCCGCATATTTCACCTGTTACATTATGTTTCTCCACAACCGCTACTTATTCAGTTACGCTTACTCCGTATTCAGGCGGAACACCTTATCCGGCAACACATACCGTCACCGTAAATCCTGCACCGGCGCCCGTTACCGGGGCACATTCCATCTGTGTTGGTTTTACCACACCTTTGGCTGATGCGTCTCCCGGCGGAACCTGGAGCAGCAGCAGTACCACTGTGGCTACAGTTGGGTCAGGTACAGGGGTGGTTACAGGGGTAGCAGCCGGTACCTGCACTATTGCCTACACTTTCAGTACAGGCTGCACTGCCACCTATACCTTCACAGTTTACCCCTTACCATGTACGACAGGCATGCCGGGAACAGGTAATCTTTCCTCTGTTGAAATTTTCCCCAATCCGGCAACGGATGAATTGTTTATCAACGTGGAACCGCCCACCTTTAGTTCATACACCATTACAAATGAAATCGGGCAGGCTTTAATAGAAGACCAGCTCAGCGGGCCGGAGACAAAAGTGAATATCAGAGTATTGCCATCAGGGTTGTACTACATAATGATAAAAGGAACCAACGGAAATGTAATGCGAAAGTTTGTGAAGTTGTAACCAGGTTACGTGCAAAAACAGATCATTGCAAAAAGTTAATCCAGGCCTTCAGCCTGGATTAACTTTTTGTATCAGGCGCTGATCACTGCTGATTATTTATGATCTCTGTCGTGATGTTCTTTATGATCCCTGTCGTGGTGTACAGGTTTGTTGTGGTGTTCATCATGGTGCATCGGTTTACGATGATGTTCATCATGGTGTTCTGGCTTTCTGTGATGCTCGTCTTGATGTCCCGGTTTTCTGTGATGCTCGTCTTGTTGCTGGTCGTGACGTCTGTGCCCTTTGGCTGCATCCTGAGCGAAAGAGGACTGTGTGCCGATGATGCCTGCCGTTAGCAGTGCAAATAGAAATAGTTTTTTCATAACCATGATTATTTTTAGAATGAAATATAAATGTAGCAATTATTTCAGGTAATGCATAGCGAATAGCTATGATTAACAGACTTTTTATAAAAAGGAAATGAATTCTTTTTTCAATCTGAAATCCGAAGTTATTTTGTCATCATTCCTTAATACGGATTTTACGAGCTTAAAAACTCAATATCTGGTCACTATCAAGGTAATAATTGCGACTTTGCAGCCTGCCCCGCCAACGGCGGTGGTGAAATTTTTTTTCACTGATCTATACCGCGTGAAGCAATGTCATTAACTTAAGGGAACTGCCCAATAACAAACTACTATTGCGCCCCTTCAGGGCTTTGTTCCGTATGTATTTGTACCGGAGGCTTCACCTCCGGCTATTATATTTCACCCTTTCAGGGCTATTTGGCTTTTTGAATGATCCTTAAGTTAATGACATTGCCGCGTGAAGTATATTTATTGCAGGGCATTCACCTGCTTTCTGAAATCTTCTATTGAAGTTTTTACAAGGTTCAGTTTGTAACCAAAACCATCTTCAGGAGTTGCGGCCATTATACCGGCATAGGTATAGCCCAGATGCACAGCAAATACTACAAAGTGTGCCTTCATTTTCGGAACATTATTTTCTGTGATCAATCCAAACTTAATGTTGGTCATGGGCCAAAGGCACCTAAGCCCGTCGTAGAAAACAAAGGCCTTTATGTCTTGGTCATCACCAAGACCTTCGGTAGAGGTGAGCGATATAGTAAATGACTGATTACCGCCAACCGGTGCCGCATTAATAACAGTATCAAATACAGGTCTTGCAGAGCGGTCGCCGTTTACAAATTTTGTGTTGGTGGTAGTTATTTTCACAGTGTTGTCTCTTACAGCCACCCTGTTCTTCGTGGTATCGGTAATTAACAACCAGTTTACCCGTCCTAGTGCAATACCCGGCGAATTCTCACTTCCCGCGTAAACAGACATTCCGGACACATTGCTGGCAAATGGCAGCACTACCGAATAACTGTCAGCCATTATCAGGTCCATACCGTTCTGCGTAGGAAACATAGAAAATTCTCCGGCAGATACAAGTGGTTCGCCATTGCTCATAGGGTACATGCCGGAAAAGATAAATCGGACTTGGAGAAATATTCTCCTGTCTTAATCTGCACACTGCCGGTAACAATGCCACCTGTACTTGTTCTGAAAACATTGGGCGGGAACGAATAGATAGCGCCGCTGTTGGTAGTAAAGCTGCCGCCGGCCACAGCATCAATTTCAAAATTGTTGGCGGGCCTGCTGGCGCTGTCCAGTGCAGTTTGCAAGCTTGAATAAGGGCCGGGTGCAGGGCTGTAATTCTTACCGCAGGACAAAAGCCCTGTAAGGACAACAAGCAAAACGGGCAGGTGTTTTTTCATAAAGGCTATTTAAAGTGAAAAGTAATAAAATTGTGTTATTCTTTGTCTTGCAAATAACATGCCAAATTTAACAATTTAGTAAAAGGGTGAATCTGGCATCGCAATTAATTGAGGATATAAGCTACATTTTTCTGAAAAAAATCAATTTTTGTTAAGTTGTTGCAGATCTAATAATTGCTATTTACAGGGTGTTCACGTAATGCAACGTCTCATGGACAAGCTGCCGGTCAGAAAATTAGACCAGCAACGGCGGAATCAATATTTCCCTTGCCCAGGGAAACCGGTACCTCAGCGGATCGAAGCGGTGCAGTTGATGAAAACTTCTTTTGTTTCATTGTTGCAACTTTTGTGCCCTGGTCCCGCCAAGTGCCTGAAAAAGGACACCCGGGGGGAACTCGAAGTGTAATCTCTTTTGTGATGTTGTGGGTCAGAAAATAAGATCGGCAACGTGGGGAAGCGGAGACCTGGCGGGGACGGAAATGTGCGTTTCGGAAGCGGACGCTTCGATTTTGAAGGACGCAGCGAGACGCTGCGACCAGTGTTGCTTTTTTATTTATGGACAAGCTTAGACCAGCGGGGAACTTAAGGCTTCCAGGTTATGGCTCTTAGCAAAGCATAAAAAAAATAAAGGCCGCCCGATCATGGATGGCCTTTATTTGAGATGTATGTTTATAACTTCTCGAATTTCTGTACTTTAATTCCGCTTTCACCTCTTAATGTTATGTAGTAGATGCCTGCCGGCAATACTTTCACATTTACTTTGCCTGACGCATTGAACTGCTGGGTCATCATTACCTGGCCTATGGAGTTGGTGATAGTAGCTGTGGTGAATGTGCCATTGTCTGTTTTTATAGTGAGTTCGTTACTTACGGGGTTAGGATAAATGACAACCTCTGTGCCTTTCAGGGGCGACACTGAAGTGTGAAAGGGTATCTTGTTTTCTACACCATTGGTCATTACCACAGGGTTATTGTCGAAATAAATACCGGCACGATTATCAATGGTGTTGCCCGGAACGAGGGTGCTATTTGCTTTAATTGAAAATGCTACCATGCCATCGCACAGGCCGTGGTGAGAGCTGTCAGGTAAATTGATATTGGGGAAATCGAACTTAACAATAGTGCGGGCGCCCCAGGGAATTGTAATCAGATTTACTTTTGCAGAACTGGTTACAATTTTCAGGGTGCTTACGTCGAGGTTGGCAGACAGGGTATCGAGGATATAGATATTCTGTGCAGGAGCGTTGCCGGTGTTCTCGAAAGAAAGCATGTATTCCAGTTTTGTGCCAGGGGCAATGTCTCCCGACGGCGTTACAGATTTATAGTTCGGATCGTGCGATGTACGAATTGTATCATTAGTCACAATTATGTTGTTGGAAGTATCTGCATCACCGGTAAAGGGAGTGAGCCTGAATTTGGTATTTACTGTGTCGCCGAGCGTTAATGTACCCACATTATTCCACAAACATGCAAACACCAAGGGTGAAGAAGCGGATACAGTACCCACATTGATAGTTACAGTATTACCGGAAACGGTATAAGGATAGCCCCAGGCGTAATAAAAGGAGAATTTAGGGCTATAGGTTATGGTGAGCGTGGCGGCCTGCGGAGTGCAGCTGGAATTTGTGATCAGTATATGCGATCCGGCCCCGGTTACGCCGGCAGAGAAGTTGGCAAAAACCGCAAGGTCGAAAGAGCTGGAGGTGGCACACTGGAATGCAAAATATTTCTGTTTTACAGAATCCCTGGAGGTAAGCACGGTGTCATAAATGATGCCGCTGGTGGGGTAGGAAAGCACAAGACCCGAGGGGGCAGATAGCAGCGTAAAAGTATAAACGGTACCGGGAGCGCCGAGCGCATTGTAGTCATAACCGGTAAGCGACTCGATGGTATCAATCCGCACACCGGCCGAATCTATTGCAATCTTCGCAGCGTTGTAGATTGGTGCGTCCGGGCCATCGTAAACATTGTTACTGTTTCGGTCGAGATAGCCGCCCACAAAGAGGTTTTGGCAAAACCTATAGGTATTGCTGAAAGACATGGAGTCTATCGCCACGCCTGCATTCAGGAGTACTATTTTAACAGTATAATTGCCAGAACAAGTATAAGACAAACTAAAAGATCCGAAAGCTGATACCATTGGGTACGTGGCAGAGGTTCCATCTCCAAAGTAAGCGGTCATGCTCAACCCTGAAGTGTACCCGGAAGCAGCAACTGTCAGATTCTCGACACCGCATACGGAATCCATATATAAGTTATAGCTGGTGATGGTGTATTGGGCGCTCACCTTTGAGGCCGTGAATGTTAACGCAAATAATGCACACAGGCATACATAAATTGTCTTTTTCATAAGAATTTATCTTTTTTCGTGAAGATGATATTTACTCGTTTACTTCTTATAGACGGGATACCGAAGGTAAACGTTAGCAAAATGGAAAAATATATTTTCAGGCTTTCCGCTATTGATTGTCTTATTTTCTGACCAGCAACCTCGCGCGGTGGCCAATAAGGTAAGACTATGATCATTTTGGGAAGTTAGTTTCGGAAGCGGACGCTTCGGTATTGACGGACGCAGCGAGACGCTGCGTCCAGTGTTGTTTTTTTTGGCAAGCATGGACCCGCAGGGGAAACGGGTTGAACTAAAATTTACGGGAAGAAGGAACTCATTATTGTACCATCATTCGTGAGCCTGCCCTGCTTACCGGCAGACTGGGTGTTGGTCAGAAAAAAAGACCATTGACGACAGGAAATAAATTTCAGATACTCAATTTAGTTCGTTTAAATAAGGACCGCAATTATGTTTGATGGTTTCAAGCGAAATATTGTATCCGCATTCCCAGGCTTTATATAAGTCATTGCACCCACCGCGCTGATCGCCAAAATGCAGTTTGATCAAACTTCTGTTATAATAAGCATGACCATGCTTTGGATTAATCTCCAGCAATTTATTATAATCATTTTCCGCTCCTTCCCATTCCTTATTTCGCATTTTCGAGTTGCCTCTACCTAACCTGGACAAGCCAGAACCAAAAAGGAAAATTGCTAATTTTATAGCAAAAAGTTGGAACTGCTTACCGATCGCTACAAAGATAATATATCCGGTGTGCTAAGTTGCTATGACCGGATTGTTCTAAAAGGGACATTAC
>CAIMDZ010000139.1 GCA_903839875.1 uncultured Bacteroidota bacterium | reverse complement strand
TATCGGGATGAAAAAAAGAAAAATAACTGCGCCATATCGTAGGAATTATTTTGTCAACGTTCCTTATTATGTGAAAGGGATAGTTTTATTGAAAAAAACATTTGTCGAAATCATTGTGAATGTTGTCGTCCTTCCTAAGAATTTTCTTTGCTTTACACGTGTTTGTATGTGTTACACAATAAAAAATAACTGCAAATGTAGAAACAATAATTGACATTTCCAAATAATGTGGATAAATTTATTGTAAGTGATTGACTTTCAGATTTATATTTTTTGTTGTTATGCGAGAAGGACGATGATATTATTATATTTTCGTGTTCATATGGGTTCAGGAAGTTCTGTGTCAGGGGATTTTTTTTGTGTTCCAGGCGGAGTGCAGATGGTGTAGTTGCTCCTATTTGATATACTATTTCAAGAACAAACTTCTAGTCTATGTCTTCAGGCAGAAAAAACTCTATTTTTGTGCCCTTGTATTCTTCTCCCGGAAAAGCGTCAGCTATATGAATACTGAGATTATGACCTGTTTTTTTTCCAATAAGTTCAATCCTTTTTTTCGCTATCTCCATCCCAAAGCTAATGTGTGCTTTCTTATTATTGCTTGTGGTCTCTTTTGTTATCTGCATACCAATTCCATTATCAATGATCTGAACTTTTAGCATACCATCCCTTTGTTTTGTTATGTTAACCTGTATATGGCCGCCTTCTTTTTTTGGTAAAATGCCATGCCAGATAGCGTTTTCTACAAATGGCTGTATCAGCATGATTGGTATCAATGGCTCTTCGAAATCAATAGCAGGGTCAACATTTATTTTGTAAGAAAGCTTATTGCCAAAACGAAGGCTTTCTAATGATAAATACATTTCAAGGAAAGCAACTCCTTCTTCTACCGATATGTATTTTTTAGAAGCTATTTCCAGGTTCATGCGAATAAGCTGTGCGAAATTTTCCAAGTAAATATTTGCATGGTATTTGTCATTGACATTAATATAATGTTGAATAGAGTTCATTACGTTGAAGATAAAATGCGGATTCATTAAAGCCTGCATTGCCATCTGCTCCATTTCCATCATTTGTTCTTTCATTTCAATTTTTTCTAACCTGTTACGATTTACTACACGAAATATATAGTTACTGATGATCAAAATAAACAATGAAAATAATACAATGCATAACGCTATGAACCAGTATGTCTTCCAATAGGGCTGTTTGATGAGGAAATATAAAGACCTTGGTCTGGTCCACAGGCCATTTAATATTTTGGCTCTTAACTGAAAATGATATTTGCCTGGTTGTAAATGAAAAAAATTTAAGGTTGTGTTTTTTGTTTCAGCCCACGGTTCTTCATCATTTAGCTTGAATTGATAGACAATCCCCTCCGGGTGCAGGTAGGAAATTGCTACATACTCAAAACGGAAATTGTTCTGCGTAAAAGAAAAAGTATAATTGCTGTCAGGATTCAATCCATTATAATTATTTAATATTCGTGTTATATAAAGAGGCGGCGGAGGCGAAACAGGGAAATCAAAAAAGGATTTACGGTCAATGACGGATAGCCCTTGATAGGTTGCTAAGCAAATTTCACTGCTATCAGCAAAAATATCATTTATTGAGTTATTTAAAATTCCATCGTTGACCGTGTATTTTTTTATAAACAGGCTCCTGCCATTCTTATATTCAAAGAGAGAAAAACCTTCATTTGTTGCTACATATATCTCATCCTTATAAACAAAAATTTTTCTACAAATATTGCCAGGCAATCCATTTCGCATTGATAGGTGTTCAAGCATTTTATCATGACTGCAAATGAATAAGCCATAACCATAAGTGCCGATTACCAAAATTGAATCTCCAATTCCTGCAATGCTGCTGATTCTTACTCCCGAAGTGATACTATCAAAAGAATGGCACTTGGTTGTGATCCCATCATAACTAAACAAACCGCCTTGAGCGCCATACCATAATGTACCTTTGTTATCAACATACACAGAATAGGTGCGTCTGGAATCCTTACTAATATATTCTAAGGGGCTGCTTTGTTCGATAAGATCAGTTCCTTTAATATTATAAATCCCATGTGAAGAGCATGCACTCAGGATATCGTTGTTAAGACATAGATCTTTAATACCGGACATCTGGGTTAATTTGTCAGACGAGGTGGATTTCCCTTGCAGCTTTGAAAAAGTTTTCCCCGGGAATTTAAGGTGCAGTAAACATTCATCTGACCCCATCCAGAGATTTTTTCCTTTAATAATAATTTTGATAATCCGGTTATTTGCAACATTACTCAATGGTAAATTCAGTAGTTTAATTACTCCATTGTTTATAACTGCTGCCTGACCGCGGAGCATACCAATGTATATGTTATTCTTTTCTTTCGTCACCGAAAAAATCTCTTTTTCCGGTAAACCTGCTATGGCATCATAATTTTTTATATTTCTGAATTCTTTGGCAAACATATTAACTCCTGCAGAAGTAGATATCCATATATTGCCTTCCATGTCTTGTTCTATATCGCATATACTTTCCTTAACCAAATAACGTTCCGGGGGCTTACTAAGGTTGTTGTAATCATAACAAAAAACTCCTTTTTCAATCGTACCTATCCATAGTCTGTTATCACTGCTTACAAAAATTGAATTTATATTCACATGGTCAAATTCTTTGTTTTTTGGCAAAACCAACTTCTGAACAGTATCTTTTTGCCATACTATTCCCTTATCAGTGCAATACAAAATAGCACTATCAGCTAAATAGAAGTAACCACTATTAATTTCTCTTGCAAACCTGGATTGATAAATTGAATCTTTGTTGTCAAAGATCAAATGCAGATTATCGAAATTGTTGTTATAGCCGTGTGTTAATAAATAGATTCCTTTATACACTTTGCTGTTCATCACTATTCCCTCCACTTTCAATTCCTTTTTGAAATTATTATCAATACGCCTTACGTTTTTACCTTCAATAACAACATATTCGTTGTCCGCTACAAACCATAGTCTGTTTTGATTATCTTCAAATACTCTCCGGAATGAAGTTGTGCTTACTGCTTTCTTAAGCACGGTATCATTAGCTGCAGTAAAAAATGCTCCATTATAATAATAGGAAAGGGTGCCGTTAAACCCCAGTAACCAAATTCTGCCTTTGGAATCTTCCTTTATACTCAGAACTTCATTAGCAGAAATAAGAGGTATACTGAAATTTCTAAACTTATTGCCGTCAAATAAGGAAACACCAGCCTCTGTAGCAAACCATATAAATCCTTTTTTATCATTGCATATAGAATAAACCATATTCCCTGCCAGTCCATCACTTATATCATAGTGCTTCATTGCAGGGTTCTGGGCAAAGCTGCATATATCTGCAAATATTAGCAATAGCCAAATTGTAACAATACGGATTAGCTTTAATTGCATCATTGGATAATATAGAGTTTTATTTTACCCAATAATTCGTTTATTTTTCTTCTTGATACCGGTAGTTTTTGTCCATCAGACATAACTACCTCCATCCCGTTCTGATAATTTGCCTTTTTGAGGTGCAGGAGATTAATGATACTGGATTTATGGATGCGCATAAATCCGAGATTGGTCAGCAGTCCTTCATATTCTTTCAATGTTTTTGGAACGACAATCTTTTCATGGTTATTTAAATAGAAATGAGTATAAGTACCCTGCCCCTCCAAATACAATAGGTCTGCTAAATCAATGGTAGTATAACCTGACGAGTTTGGCAATGAAATTTTTTTAATTACCGAGGGATTCTTCAGCATATTTAAAAGGCTTAGAAATGCATTTTTATTTTCATCGTTTAAACTATTTTTAGTGACAATATGCTGATTCAATAATTTCTCTTCCAGTTTTTTCAATTCTGTAATACTTACAGGTTTGAGTATAAAATCAAATGCTGAAGCTTTTAGTGCCTTGAGGGCATATTTTTCATATGCGGTTACAAAAACGACCAGTGGCATGCAATTGAGCATGGAAAGCAAGTCAAATCCATTTTTATTTGGCATGGAAATGTCCAGGAAAATCACATCAGGCTCCTTGCTATTGATTAATTCAGCAGCAGATTCTGCGTCTAATGCTGTATCAATAACATGGATTGAGGGACAATAAATGCTCAGCAATTCTTTTAGGTTGTTAATGGCAAAAACCTCATCATCAACAATGATTGCATTTAAGTAATTTTCAGGCAACATAGTTTAAGGTTACAATAATTTTTCTTTAAATTTACTAAACATCATTTTTTAACCATAGCAACAGGAAAGCATTTGTGTAGAAGAAAATGCTGACGATGCAGAGTTGAAAAGTACAATTTTTTTTGCCACGGTTGCGTTTAGTCTTCCAAAAAAATGTCATGCAGGTAAGGTATAATTTAAATAATATTTTTTTTAAATTTTTCGACCTAAGAATGGAACAGGATTTGAGCAATGATCAGTTTGAAAAACAGTCAATATTGTGTGGTGTTCTTTAGTGGTAGCCAGATTGCCGAAAACACGCTTTGAAAGAGTTATGCACAGCAATTCACACTAATTCACATGTTATGCACAGGGTAATTCACGAAATCTTAATAAAAAACCCCTCAAATCCGCCATAGGCCTATATTTCAGGCTATATATCAACTTGTGGATAAATATGTAACAAGAAAAGTGTGTTTATTAGTGGGAATTTGTGTTATTTTGTGGTAATAATAATAAAACGCACTAATGACAAGCTTTCTCGGAGAATATGAAGTAGCGCTGGACCCCAAGGGGAGGTTCCTGCTACCCATTGGTATCCGGAAGCAATTGCCCGAAGGAATCGGCGAAAAATTTGTCATAAACCGTGGGTTTGAAAATTGCCTGACAATATACCCCATAGCTACCTGGAATGCGATCAGTGAGAAGATAAACCGCCTGAATGATTTTAAGCCGAATGTAAGAGAGTTCAAAAGGCTGTTTCTGAATGGCGCAACGATGATAGAATCAGACAGCGTTGACCGCCTGCTGGTTCCCAAACAATTGATGGAATTCGCGGGTATTAAGAAAGACGCTGTGTTGAGTTCGCAGGGCAATAAACTGGAATTATGGGATAAAGATACGTATTATAATTATCTCCGCGAGCGGGTAGGCGGATTCAGCAAGCTGGCAGCGGAAGTGGCAGAAGATTTCGGGAACCCTTTTGAAAATTTATAAAAAATGGGCACTCCCGGTTTTTACCACACAACAGTTCTTTTACATGAGGCAGTGGATGGATTGGCGATAAAGGAAGATGGCGTGTATGTGGATGCCACATTCGGAGGCGGCGGGCACAGCAGGCTGATACTTGAAAAGCTGGGGCCGAATGGAAAGCTCATAGCATTTGACCAGGATGCTGATGCATGGAAAAATAAACCGGATGATGAAAGGCTGATACCGGTGACTGAAAATTTTAAATACCTGCGGCGTTTTTTACGATTGCATGGAATAAAAGAAGTGGATGGCATACTGGCAGACCTGGGAGTAAGTTCTTTTCAATTTGATACGGCAGAAAGAGGTTTTTCGATACGCTTTGACGGCCCGCTGGATATGAGGATGGACAAACGCTCAGAACTGACCGCGGCAAAAATTTTGCAAACATATAACGAGCAGCAGTTGCACTATATGTTTGAACAATACGGAGAAGTAAGGAATTCGAAACAGCTCGCAAAGCATATAGTGGCAGGCAGGAGAGGTGCAGGGGTGCAAACAATAGGAGCGCTGAAAGCATTACTGGAACCGGTAATAAGGGGTGTGAATCCGAACCGTTACCTGGCACAGGTTTTCCAGGCTTTGCGGATAGAGGTGAATGATGAGCTGGGAGTGCTGAAGGAGTTTTTGCAGCAGGCGGCAGTGAGCCTGAAACCGGGGGGCAGGTTATGTATCATCTCTTTTCACTCACTTGAAGACAGGATTGTGAAGCACTATATAAAGAGAGGCCGGTGGGATGAAGCAGGGGAGTATGAAGAGAAAATAATTCCGCTGCTGAAACCAGTAAATGCAAAACCAATTGAACCAACTGAAGAAGAAATAAAAAGGAATCCGAGATCGAGGAGCGCGTTGTTAAGGGTGGGGGAAATCGCCCTTACGCTGCGCGTCCGTAGGGACGGAGGTGATGATGCTGTTGGCGTAGGAGTATTGCCAGTGTTCGATGTTGAAGAAGAAGAACGATTT
>CAIMDZ010000138.1 GCA_903839875.1 uncultured Bacteroidota bacterium | reverse complement strand
TGGATGTATGTGTCCCGCCCTTAGTTATCGACAGCAATTCATCCCTTTCCTGCTCCGTTAGTGTAACCTTGTACTTTTCCATAGTTTTTGCACAAAGGTACAAAAATTATGCGTCATAGTATGTGTGACATGACACTAGGCATGGAAACATAGCCGCTAAACCCTCCCTTGCCATCCCAGCCATTGATCTCCTCGACAGTGACGATGCCTTCACTTACATAGAGTTCATCCTTCCCGATTTTGTCGGGATTGTATTGGGCATGTGAGTGATTGGCAGATATTGTTACGATGAGATACAAAGCAAGCTGTAAAAAGTAGCGTCTTTTCATAAAGTGTGTTTTAAGGGGTATTAATACATAATACATCAATAATCATACCAAATTTAAGATGGACCTTTATACCAACATTAGCAATTAAAATAGCGCTAAAAAGTGTTTTCTTCGTAAATTTAATACCAGGAGCAGAACAGAAGCATGACGACACACATTGCGCCCCCCGAAGCGGGGCCATATAACAAGAACGAAGAAGAGGAAAAGAAGATAATTCTAAGGGAATACAGGGCTTTATTGCGGGCGCTGAAGGAGCGGCTGAAACGGGGAGATAAGGCTATGCTCAGGCGGGCATTTGAAATGGCGGCTGATGCCCATAAGGATATGAGGCGGAAATCGGGAGAGCCATACATAATGCATCCGCTTGCGGTGGCACGGATTGCAGTGGAGGAGATAGGCCTGGGAGTGACATCTGCCATTTGCGCGCTGCTGCATGATACGGTGGAGGATACCGAGATATCGCTGGAGGATGTGGAAAGGGAGTTTAGTAAAAGTATCGCGAAGATCATTGACGGCCTCACCAAGATCAGTAATGTAGTGGACCTGAAGGCCGATACTACGGTACAGGCCGAGAACTTCAGGAAGATATTGCTGACGCTGGCCGATGACCCGCGCGTGATACTTATTAAGCTTGCAGACAGGCTGCACAATATGCGCACGCTGGAAAGCATGAGCCGCGACAAGCAACTGAAGATAAGCTCTGAAACAACCTACATCTACTCTCCCCTCGCCCACAGGCTGGGCTTTTACGAGATAAAGAGCGAGATGGAAGACCTGGCGCTGAAATATACGCAGCCGGAAATATTTACAGAGATAACACAGGGCCTTAGTGAAACCAAGCGCGAACGTACCCGCTACATCAATGAATTCATTAAACCTATTAAGGAGGAACTGTCGGGCAACGGGTTTGAATTTGAAATTTATGGCAGGCCAAAGGCCATCAATTCCATCTGGAACAAGATGCGTAAGAAGCATGTGACGTTTGATGAGGTGTATGACCTGTTTGCAATTCGCATTATTGTGAAGTCAACACCGGAACGGGAGAAGGAAGATTGCTGGAAGGTGTATTCAATCGTTACTAATTTTTACCGGCCCAGCCCCGAGCGGCTGCGCGACTGGATAAGCGTACCCAAGGGCAATGGTTACGAGGCGCTGCATACAACAGTGATGGGTCCGGGTGGGCGCTGGCTGGAGGTGCAGATACGTACTGAGCGCATGAACGAAATTGCAGAGAAGGGGCTTGCAGCCCACTGGAAATACAAAGAGGGTGTGCCGACCGCACAGGAAAATAAACTGGACAGCTTCCTGAAACATCTGCGGGAAATACTCAACAACCCGGACACGGATACCATTGATTTCATACAGGATTTCAAGCTGGACCTGTTTACCGAAGAGATATACATTTATACACCAAAAGGAGACATGCGGGTATTGCCAAAAGGCGCTACAGCGCTGGATTTCGCATTTGATATACATACCGAACTGGGGCGGCATTGCATAGGCGCAAAAGTGAATCACCGGCTGGTGGCGCTAAGCCATCAATTAGTGAGCGGCGACCAGGTGGAGGTGATCACCTCATCGAAGCAGAACCCATCGGAAGACTGGCTTTCATTCCTTATAACCGCCAAGGCGAAATCGCGGGTGAAGAGCTATCTGAAGGAAGATAAACGCAAGATAGCCGAAGACGGCAAGGACGCACTGAAGCGTAAACTGGACCACCTGAAGGTGAACCCGTCGCAGTACAACCTGAACGAGCTGATGCATTATTTCAAAAAACCATCTCCGCTTGATCTTTATTATGCGATAGCGGTAGGGAATATAGACTTGAAAGAACTGAAGAATTTTGTAGTACATGGCGATAAACTGCAGCCGGCAGTAAAAGAAATAAAACATGATATTAAGCATGCAGCCGCTGAAGAAGATCATCCAAAACATAAGAACAGCAAGGCTCCTGAGTTAATTATCTTCGGAGAGCGGAGTGATAAGATCCTGTACAAACTGGCGCAATGCTGTCAGCCTATTCCCGGCGACGATGTGTTTGGATTTGTGACATCGGGTGAAGGGTTGAAGATACACCGCACCGATTGTCCGAACGCGGCACAACTGCTGGCCAACTACGGGCACAGGATTGTAAAGACCAAGTGGGCGAAGAATAAGGAGATATCCTTCCTGGCGGGTGTGCGTATCATAGGCATGGATGATGTAGGGGTGATACAAAAAATCACCAATGTAATATCCGGTGAGCTAAGATTGAATATGCGCTCGCTGAGTATTGATTCTAAGGACGGAATTTTTGAAGGCACGATAATGGTGTATGTTCACGACCGTGAGGAGCTGAATAAATTCTGCAACAAGCTGGGTGCGCTGGAAGGAATTCAGAAGATTGAAAGGCTGGAGAGTAGTGAAACCCCTAGCTAACCCCCGGCCCCTCCCGATGAAAAATCGGGACCTTGTTCCGGGAAGTACGTCGGAAAGTAATTCTTGACGAAGGGATTTCAACTCAACTTTTTTTATTAATAAAATTAATACTAAAGATGTCATCAGGTAACCACCTTTACACAACATACAAAACCATCTCCCAAAAGGCGGCGGATATTTATTATGCTTCGGCGGTGCTGGGGTGGGACCAGGAAACTTATATGCCGCCGAAGGGAGCAGAGGCTCGTGGCCGGCAGTTGGCGACATTGGCTTCACAGGCTCATGAGTTGCTTACCAGTGATAGCTACGGAAAGCTATTAGCGGATTTATCGAAGATGGAAGGGCTGGATGATACAGAGAAAAATAATGTGCGGCTGAGTGCGGAGGATTATGAAAGGAATAAAAAACTATCGCCGGAGTTTGTGGAAGAATTATCGAAGCAGACCAGCGAATGTTTTAATGCATGGATAGCTGCAAGAAAACAGAATGACTATAGTGTGTTTGCACCATCACTGGCTAAAATGATCGCACTTAAAAGAAAGCAGGCTGATCTGTATGGCTTTAAGGCACATCCTTATGACGCCCTGCTGGATGAATATGAAAAGGGCGCGACGGTAGCGATGCTGGACCCGCTGTTTGAAGGGATAAAACAACAACTACCCATCCTGCTGAATAAAATTAAGGCTGTTCAACAGGTGAGCAATGATTGCTTTCACCGCAACTACCCGAAGCAGCAGCAATGGGATTTCTCGATAGATGTACTGAAGCGGATGGGATTTGATTTTGAGGCAGGGAGACAGGATTATTCTGAACATCCGTTTACAACTTCATTTGCACCTGATGATGTGCGTATTACAACCAGGGTTAGTGAAGACAACTTCGCATCCATGCTGTGGAGCTGCATACACGAAGGCGGGCACGGGCTGTATGAGCAGGGTTTGCCGGCAGAACACTACGGTCTGCCTCTCGGAGCTGCTGCATCTTTAGGCATTCATGAATCGCAGTCCAGGTTTTGGGAAAACTGTATTGGCCGGGGTATGGGCTTCTGGAAATACTTTTATCCGCAGTTGCAGCAATACTTCCCGAAGCAACTTGCTGATATAAAGGCGGAAGATATTTTCAAGGCTTCAAACAGAGTTGAGCCATCGCTTATACGCACTGAGGCAGATGAGCTGACCTATCATTTTCATGTAATGATACGCTATGAGATTGAGAAAGCATTGATAGAGGGCAGCCTTGATCCTGCGGGAATTCCTGCCAAATGGAGTGAGCTTTACAAGCACTACCTTGGCATAAAACCAACTGATGATAAAACCGGCGCATTGCAGGATGTGCACTGGAGTCACGGCAGCTTTGGGTACTTCCCGACTTATACACTTGGTAGTTTTTACGCAGCTCAGTTTTTTCACCAGGTGCAAAAGGATATTATGGGATTGCAGCAACAGATAGAAAATGGTGAATTCTCAGCAATGCTAAACTGGCTGAGAGAAAAAGTACACAGGCATGGGCGCAGGTACACATCTGAAGAATTGTGTGCGCAAATTACCGGCAAGAAGCTGGACCCTGAAGAGTTTTTTGAGTATGCAAGGCAGAAATATAAGGTGGTATATGGCATAGATGCTTAGGGCTTGTCATTAACAACGGGCTGTAATAAATTACTCATTTAACTTTGAGGCTTGTTTGGCAGGATTCCATTTTGTGCAGATCGCTTCTTCCGGATCAACTTTTTGATGAATGGCTGGAATTTCAGTTCCAACAGATAAGCAGTGGCTAACAGTGCGATAACATACCCAACTAGTTTTAGCCCGAAATAAAAACCTGAAGTGGCGACAGTCATTCCAAACAGGCAAATGAGGGGCATATGGATCATATAGACGCCGTATGAAATACTTCCGAGGGAGGATGTGGATTTTAACAGATTCTTGAACCGTGAGCCAAAGTCGAAATTAGTTACCCATAACACAAGACTCAAAATAAGTATAGCAGCAGGAACAATGTAGTGCTCCTTAATAATAAAGTCCATATCATACACTTTATAGATCATGAACATCCGGAAAAATGCGGAAATGTAAATGAACCAGATAAGGTAGTGGTGCCATTTTGTATAGGCATGGGTAAGCGCGAGAATCAGTAAAATGGTAAGCGGATAGTAATAAAGGTCTGTCCAAAATATTGATTGCTGGTACCATGAATAAACCGTGAACGTTCCTCCATTTGTATAATCCACTACAGCAAGTTTCAGCACTTTAAGTATAGGTCCGTAAGGGTTAAAAGCCTGCATGCAATACATCAATATAAATACGGCAACAACTTTGGATGCAGCTATCTTCCAGAAACGCCATGTTTTAATATCTGCTATCATAGCTCCGGTAGCCCAAAACAGGAACCCAATAAGATAGCTGACAGGAAGGGGATATATTTTCACGTTATGAAAGAACACGAACATCAAAGCGATAATAATTATTAAAACCTTTACCGTTTTTACCATGCTGATCCGGAAGTAAGAAAATAAAATAAAAACAAAGTAATAGATCAATTCATAATTCAAAGACCATAAAGGCCCATCCTCGCTTATTACATTATTAAATGGTACGCTTACAAAGAACAGGTTTGACAAAATAACCTTCCAGTCATATTGCCCCCACGTAATCGCTACTGTAAATAACAACGCAATAATATAGATGGGTACTATCCTGGTAAGGCGTTTTCTTATATAGTCCTTTATCAGCAGTTTATTGGCAAGCAAGGGTGTATTGATGCTGATAACATAACCGGATAAAATAAAGAACACCAGCACGCTCATGTGTCCGGGGAAATTGTAATGAATATAAGGACCTATTTCAAAAACCTTATCAAAAGCTTTCGGATAGCAACTGATCAAATGAAAACCAACGACAGTAAGGGCTGCGACACCCCTTAGTATATCTAAGTTCCTGTTGTGCCTGCTTTCCGGCGGTTGATTAGCTTTTATCATTTTTTTGTTCCAGAAGTTCAGTATCTATTTGTTGCATTAATAAGGCTGATGCTTTTTCATCAAATTTACGGGCAAAAAGGTCCGCGCTGGTTTTCAATGTTTCAAAATAAGTCTCGTCCAGTATAGCAGGTTTGGGTACATTTTTTCCATTATCCGACCAATCCATGTACCTAAGGCTGGAATAATCCTGGATAAAATTATCGCCTTCCTTTTTCGTTTTACACCATTCCTCAAACCTCTCATAATCGTATACATTAGTTTTTCTGCCAGAGTTCAGGATTATGGTTTGAAAAAAGGTTTCATCAGGGCCTTCGGTATATTTCATAAAGCGTAAGTAACCCTTATTTTCTTTAATAAACTCCAATATACATTTCACAGTTTCATGGGTCAGGGCAAACCATTGAGCGCCAAAACAGGGTTCCATATTTTTATAAAAGGACCGTTTGGGTAAATACCTCACAACATGCCTGTGGATGCCGAAGTACAAATATACTAACAAGGGTATCTTGTTTTTATTCCGTGGATTGGTGTAAGGGAAGTCGTAATAATGTAAATAGCGAACCTTGTTTTTAAAGTTATCAGGTGAATCATTTATCCGGGCGAATGAAATAAAATCCTCGGTATGCTTTTCAAAAAACTCATTAATAAAACGGTTGCTTTTTATCGGGTAGTCCTGGCCGCTCATCAGCACATAGTATTTGAAATCAATACCGGATCCGGAGGCAAGCCTAAGCAAATCAATAGTACTTTCCACCATTTTAAACCCCATCCAGTTTACATTGTGGTTAGAAATGATCTTTAGATTCGGGAAATGCGATAAATTGCTTTTTATTGCCACTTTACCGGTACTCTTTTTATCTATGTGAATAAAAAAGTATGCATTTGGCTGATCCAGGCGGCTGATTAATCTTTCCAACTGAAGTGGCTGATTGTGTGCAAGGATCAGGTAAGCAATATTCATTTTAACCGTTTAATTGCAGGCAATGTAAAATAAATAATCTTAACCAAATAGCTTTATTTTTCGGAAATTTGGTAAGGAACTTAGTTAAGAATTATTGTCGCTGCTCACCGGTAATTACATACCAAACGCCTGGTAGTATGCGTTATAATATAAAGTAATAAAAAAAATAATTGCCGACACCGTGGCTTTTGAACTGCAACGATATACCGAACCTCTGGAAGCAGAAGAGCTTGCATTCCTTGAAAGAAGGGAATCAAAGGACCGCTCTCAATATTACAAGGTTTTTCAGTTGCTGATGTTCCTGAGTTTTATTATACCCTTTGCCGGTGCATGGTACCGCGCCACAGATGGGGCTGAAAATGCATTCTCACCCATAAAATTTTTCTTATCAGCCGGGATACTGCTTTTCATTTCTTCCATATCTACCTATATTACTTACCGTGTCAACCTGCGCAGGATTCAACTGGATATTACCGATAATACCAAAACGATTGAAATAAGCCATGTGAAGCAAAAGATATATTTCCCGTCTTCAGGCACGTACTATGTATATATTGATTCCAAAATAAAAATGAGCATTGAGGTGAAGTACGAGGATTATGTGCGACTGGCAGAGGGTGATGAGGTAAGTATAGAATACACTACGCATTCAAAACAATATTTGGGGTATTTTTGATTAAGATGAAAAACACACTGGCCATTATACTTCCGTTGGTACTGCTGTATACTTATTCGTGCAATACATCAACCGGGCAAAAACTGAACGGGCAAAAATTTGGTCTGGAATTTATTGAATTGTGCATTGACTCTACGTTGCGCATTGACCCCGGCACCAGTGCGCACATTTTCTATGTTGACTTCAGCAAAGTAAACAGCATAGATAGCAACGCCATTCATACTTACCTGGTGCTCCATAAAAGTATCAGGACTGCGAACCTCGATTCCCTGTTCAAAAATGATAGCATGTGGACAAAATACGGTTACTTCAACATACCCGTCATTCGTTTTGAAAAGATCACAACTAAGGGGGCAGATTCAATTATTGTTGAAACGTCGAAACACAAGGCGTCTGATGGATCAAATGGTGTTGAAATCATATTAATCAGATCAGGCAACGGTTTTAAGTGTTTAAGTTCGGGAATGACATGGATAAGCTAAACTGTAAACGTGATAAAATAGTGCATGTAACATACGGGCTTTGCGAGCTTAAAAACACGATAATCTGGCCACTATCCAGGTAATAATTGCGGCTTTGCTGCCTGCCCCGCCATCGGCGGAGGTGAAACTTTTTTTGCACAGATATATACCACGTGAAGTATAACTATATTTGGCTTTTGAATTGAACAAATGTTATTCAGCAACGTTGTAGGCCAGAAACTGGCAAAAGAAGGGTTAATGAAGATGTGGCATAATAATGTGTTCCCTCATGCATTATTAATTACTGGCAATGAAGGTACCGGCGGACTGTCAATGGGGCTGGCGCTGGCGCAATTTATTTTCTGTGAACATAAAAGCGGACAGGATGCGTGTGGTAAATGCGCCGGATGCAGTAAGGCGTCAAAACTGGAGCATGCCGACCTGCATATCAGCTTCCCGAGTATACCTCCTAAATCAGGCTCCAAGGCTATGAGCCGGCATTATTTACACGAATTCAGAGAGTTTATTCAACAGACGCCTTATGGTACTACCTACGACTGGCTGCAACATCTGAATGCGGAAAACAAGCAGGGAAATATTACGGCTGATGAATGCCGCGAAATAATAGATATACTGAACCTGAAATCTTATGAAGGCGGTAAAAAAGTGTTGCTGATGTGGCGGCCTGAGTACCTGGGCAAGGAAGGCAATATACTGCTGAAACTTATAGAAGAACCACCGGCAGATACCATCATGATCTTTATTGCCGAAAACATCGAAGATATACTGATGACCATCCGTTCGCGGACACAGGAAGTGAAGCTGGCGCCAATAAGTGTGGCGGAAATTGCAGAATCGCTCTCCACCCGGTCTTTGACAGACCCTACACGGGCAGCACAGGTGGCGCACATGGCTATGGGTAGTTATACAGAGGCCCTGCGGCTATTGCGGCACACGGAAAATGACCTTTTCCCTGAGGTGAAAAATTTGTTTAATGCCCTTTTTACAGCTAACGGCATTGGTATTGCCAAATTCGCTGAGGAATGGGCGAAGGCAGGCAGGGAGCAGCAAAAGAATTTCCTCACTTACATAATCCAGTTGCTGGAGCAGGCTATCAGGGCGCGTTACCGGAGCGGCACAAGCGATACACTTCCTACAGCAGAAACGGAATTTGTACAAAAGCTTGCTGCCACGAAAGTTTCATTGGAGGGTTTTGCCAAAATGATCGCAGCTATCACCGATACCATCTATTTTATTGAACGAAATGCACACGGCAGAACACAGTTTCATGCACTGGCATTGCGGCTTCAGTATTTTATCCGGGGGCAGGCATTGCCTGTTTAAACGGGCAATCTATTATCTACAAGGTATATATCTTCTTTCAACAAAAACACCTCACCCCCAGACTGCGATGGGTCAGGAGTTTTTTTCTGATGTTGCAAGGTCCAAGCTACACTCGGCTCTGCAATGGTAGACCCAGAAGGGGCGGGACATCAGTTCGCCTAAGAGGTTGCGTAGAAACCCATTAGCTCCTCAATAAAAAACCTGACATAGCGCCGGGTTGCATTTTTATATATTATTATATATTATATTCATTTCCTTGCATCAAGCATGCATTAGTTCTTTAGTAATCCTTTTATAGGATTCGGTTGGTTTATGTGCATAGGTTTTGCGGAAATATGGGGCATTTACTTTTTCAAGCATTTTACTGATGGCGGAGATTTTAGAAGCGCGGGTGACAGTGGACCTAACCTTGGTCCCTAAAGTTTTTTTATAGTACGTTCCGTTTATGGCTGTGCGCGGCAAAAAGTAACCATCAGCGAAATAAAGCTTACGGCAACGAGCACCGGTAAAGGGGCATATGAAGTACCATAACAGACTACTATTCAAGTGGGAGGGAAGTGAAACAAGATTGATGACGTAGTCAAAAATCTGTTCATTGAATGTGCAGGTAAAGCGGAGGTGTTGTTGCGGAAGTATAGTATTTATATGTAGCCTGACCTCTCCGGGTGGTTCGGTTAGTGCAATTGTTAAGTCGGTCTCGGTGCCTGGGGTGAGGTAGCCCTCTTTCACCAGGTGAACGATCGAAATTGTCTGGAGATCATCGTAGAGTAGCATGGGAGATTTGAATTAGGAAATGGTGGCTGTTTTGCTTTTCACTTTTTTATTTGTCGAAATCATTGGGAATGTTGACCTCTCCCCAACCCTCTCCAATGGAGAGGGAGGTGTTGCGCAGATATTAATGAATTCTGAATTTTTGATTTTCACTTTCTTATTTGTCGAAATCATTGGGAATGTTGGGGTTTAGCTTTAGGAGGAGACTGGGAGTTGGATGACATTTGATGAAGTAGGTCCATCTGAATTGCCTGCAGGGACGTTATACTTTATGTTTTGAGATTGTTCATTTTTGACATTCAGGTATTGCGGCATTACCTTGACCAATGCCGTTACAACTTTGACTTTCTGAGCAGCGGGTATCTGATCAAGCTCATCGGATAACTTCAGTACCTGCTTTTGAACGACGGTGTTGAGCAGGCTGGGAATGTCGGTATTGGACATAGCTGTTTCAGCAGTTTGGGTGAGAGCTACTTCCTGTAATCGGTAAATAAGACTACAGAGAAATTCGTAACAAGGAATGCAGAGAAATTGGCAACAAGGAATGTAGAACTTTCCCTGTTTGTCGGGGGGCATG
>CAIMDZ010000137.1 GCA_903839875.1 uncultured Bacteroidota bacterium | reverse complement strand
TGGATGTATGTGTCCCGCCCTTAGTTATCGACAGCAATTCATCCCTTTCCTGCTCCGTTAGTGTAACCTTGTACTTTTCCATAGTTTTTGCACAAAGGTACAAAAATTATGCGTCATAGTATGTGTGACATGACACTAGTCGCATTATCAGTTACACTTTTTTCTTCCTGCTTCTACCACCACAGGCCAGGCGTTGTAGTAGTTGAGGGCGCGCCATACCACAGCAGATACTGGTACAGGCATCACCACGAAGGCGTGGTTCTTGAAGGCCGTCACAGAGGTGGCCGCCACGAAGGCAGCCGTGTTTCGCATGGAGAACGACGTACTTCCGGTCATGCCCGCAGCGGACCAAGGCAGAGCAGTGGTCGTAGGCAGAGCAGTGGTCGTAAAAGCAGCCATAAAAGCAGCCACAGCCATAGGAAATAATATCTTACTTTAAAATCATTTTGATCCCCAAGAACCTGTCCGTGCAATGTCATTGACTTAAACAAGCCCGTAGGGCTTTCCCGTGAATAGCCGCCGGTGAAACCCGTGGTAAATGGATAACATAGGACGAACCCTGAAAGGGTTTCCCGTGGTATCGGGTATGCGGAGAAAGCTTATGTCAATGGCATTGCCCGTCCGAATATATTATGTATATATTAAATAATAATTTTAACAGTTGGTATCAACAGCCTTCTTATAAGATCAGACAAATTATATTTTTGAAACAAGTCAATAGATTAACAAATGACGACATTTTGCTGATTCAATTTAGTATTCATAATTTCCATACCTTTGCGGTCATTTTAATAAAAAACATCTATGAGCACGATGACTCGTTCGCAAATTGACTTCAAATTACCTTATAAGGTAAAAGATATTACCCTCGCTGAGTGGGGCCGCAAAGAAATAAGGCTCGCAGAGGCCGAAATGCCCGGACTTATGTCTATCCGCGCCGAATATGGTGAGGCACAGCCGCTGAAAGGCGCCCGCATTGCCGGCTGCCTGCATATGACCATACAAACCGCCGTGCTGATAGAAACCCTGGTGGCCTTAGGCGCTGAGGTTCGCTGGAGCTCCTGCAATATCTTCTCTACCCAGGACCATGCCGCAGCAGCTATTGCCGCATCAGGTATCGGCGTTTTTGCATGGAAAGGTCAAAGCCTGCAGGATGCCGACTGGTGTATAGAGCAGACATTGTTCTTTGGCAGTGAAGACCGTCCGTTGAACATGATTCTTGACGATGGCGGCGACCTTACAAATATAGTGCTCGACCATTATACTGAACTGGTTCAGCACATAAGAGGCCTTAGCGAAGAAACCACTACAGGTGTTCACCGCTTGTATGAGCGCGTGCAGAAAGGCACATTGCCTGTTCCTGCCATCAACGTGAACGACTCCGTGACCAAATCTAAATTCGATAATAAATACGGTTGCAAAGAGAGCCTGGTGGATGCTATCCGCCGCGCTACCGATGTGATGATGGCAGGTAAAGTGGCCGTTGTGGGCGGTTATGGCGATGTTGGAAAAGGAAGTGCGGAATCACTTCGTGGCGCCGGCGCTCGCGTTATCGTTACCGAGATAGACCCTATATGTGCATTGCAGGCTGCAATGGATGGCTTTGAAGTGAAACGTATGATAGACGCCGTGAAAGAAGCTGACATCATCGTTACCGCTTCCGGTTGCCGCGACCTGATCACTGAAAAACATTTCCGTGCCATGAAGGACAAGGCTATTGTGTGCAACATAGGTCACTTCGATATAGAAATAGATATCAACTGGCTGAACACAAATTACGGACAAACCAAGGATACCATTAAACCACAGGTTGACCTGTATAGCATTGATGGTAAGGAAGTGATCGTGCTTGCTGAAGGCCGTTTAGTGAACCTTGGCTGTGCTACTGGGCACCCGAGTTTTGTAATGAGCAACTCATTCAGCAACCAGACGCTTGCACAGATCGAATTGTGGAACAACTACAGCACCTACGAAAATAAAGTGTATGTGCTGCCTAAACACCTGGATGAGAAAGTTGCACGCCTCCACCTGTCAAAGGTTGGCGCACAGCTTGAAGAACTCACTGATGCTCAGGCTACCTACCTCGGCATTCCCGTAAGTGGCCCTTACAAGGCTGACCATTACAGGTACTAATTGAGTAGAAAGTCCTTAGTAGAAAGTCTAAAGTCGAGAGTGGGGAAAAATCAACCGATAATTGTAACTCCGGGCCGTGGTCCGGGGTTATTTTTTTGTTGTTATTTTATTTTGTTGATCATGGAGTGGTATAGTTGGTAATGATCTTTTTTTATACCACCTGGTAGAAATTCAGGTAAGAGCAGGCCCGATGTTATCAGGTTATCCGGCTACAGAAGCAATATTTTTCTCCCTTATACTGGAGTGAAGAACCAAAGTGGGCTTACAATTCGGATTGAACCGGGAATAGAATTTATTTTTTGCCTGAACCATAGCCTCATCATCCGGGATATCTTTGGCTAGTGAACCTAGCCAGATTGAAGTATCACTATCAGCATCTTCATTTATTCTTATCCAACCGTCATCTTTTAAGAGTGAATAAATGTGCTCAATTCCTTCAGCCTTACAGCACGAGCAATCAGCAGAAACCAATACAAATGACATAAAATATTTTTATGCAATGTTAGTTATTAGTAGTAGCACGTAGTACAGTTAAATAACGGTATTTTAAACGTGAAAAGACGGTATTATGCCAATTATATTTGGCCAGGGATAAACTTGTGAATTTTATTGAGGAAGCAAAATAGATAACTGTCGTGGTAATTGTCATAGTGAGCTTGTCGAACTACGTGCCGACTGCGTCCGCCGCGGCGGACGCATGACTGTTGAGCATATATTTTTTAGATTGATCCAGGATAGGAACTCACAAGTATCCCTTGTGGATTATAATTTGCCTGATTGCAGCTGCATTGGCCCACATCAGAAAATACCCAAAATCTCATTCGTGATAATTATGGCATAAAGCTGCTGCCTGCCTGGAGAAGAGTTAATGTTTGGAATCAGTACAGATCACCAATCCCTGTTATGGTGCTCATGCATACTGCGGTAGTGCTTCTTATGAATATAGTGATGGCGGTTTTTATAGCGCGCCCACCTTCCTTCAAAGCAACTGCTAAGGTTTACAAGCAAAAGAAATAATGCAATTAATCGGAGTATGTTATATTTCATAAATGCAAATTGAAAAGTATTATTCGGTAACTGGCAGCTAATATCGGTAATTTTTTTTTCTTTTTTTAGTATATAGGAAATTTTTAGAGTCAACTTGTTCCCGTAACCTGGCTTGTAAGATTGCCTCCTTTAGTGAAGATGTCAAAATAAATCCTACGAAGTTGGATAGT
>CAIMDZ010000136.1 GCA_903839875.1 uncultured Bacteroidota bacterium | reverse complement strand
TGGATGTATGTGTCCCGCCCTTAGTTATCGACAGCAATTCATCCCTTTCCTGCTCCGTTAGTGTAACCTTGTACTTTTCCATAGTTTTTGCACAAAGGTACAAAAATTATGCGTCATAGTATGTGTGACATGACACTAGTGCATTTTGTGTGGCGCTGGTCTGAAAGGATACCTGGCCGTTAGTGTTGTCAAATGAAAACGAAGTAGGTGTAGTAATAGGCGTAGTCGCGGACGAACCACCTGTGTAGGTGACAGATCCTGCTGTCAGGGTTCCGGAACAGGTAGCCGCTGCATTATTGATAGCTGGCACAAGTTTGAAACTTAAACTGTCCCCATCCGGATCCAAAGCCCCAGGCACATAATTGTCCGGATTGTTAATACAAAAATAAGGTGTAGCCGTACTGGTAAGCGTAGGATTGGAATTGTTATGGTAGGTATTATCAAGTGTGTCCACTAGCTGGATAATCGTAGTGCCGACAGGCGTAATATTTGTAATGGATGCAGCTCTTCCTGCATTACTGCCAAACATGTTGCCGCTAAATACAAAACGCCAGTAATGGGAGGTGGATGGAACAGTATAATCCCTGGAATAGACATATTTTTTTGTCCCCGGAATAGTATAAGAAGTATTGGTACAGGTTGTAAGCCCGGTATCAGCCAGACACACCTGCGAAACATTTAACCCGGTTGTGGGGGCTTGCAGAATCAGTGTATCGGTAGTTACAAAGGTATTACCATTATAAATGCAAATGATCGGCCTGCTGGTAGAAAGCGACGGAGTAGTTACCGCACAGTCGCCATAGGCAACCAAAGTGATACGGTAAGTGTTGCCGCTTACATACGTATAATAAAGGTCCACCCCTCTGATGTGGTTCGCAAAGGATGGGATACTAAAAAACAAAAACGCACCTGTAAGAACAAGGGTGCGCAAATAATTAAAAATAAAATTTTTCATAAAAATAAATTCAACTAATAACCCTGATATAATGCTAATGACAGGAACAACCAGCATCATAATATATCCAACAAGAGGTTAAAATTAACTAATTTTTACTGTCACAAATTGGATATATTAAATATATTTTATCGCTATGCAAAACAATTGATTTTATTAACCGTTAATTATCAATGGAACCTTCTAAGGTTCCATTGATAAAATTTCGATTAAACTATTTCCGGAAGATACAAAAATGTGTTCCTGAACTATCTGCATCAGATATGTTGTTTGAAATATTCCAGGGTACGCTTTAATCCTTCTTTCCGGTCAACTTTGGGATTCCACCCCAGTATATTTTGCGCCTTTGTTATATTGGGTTGGCGTTGTTTGGGATCATCCTGGGGCAGGGGTTCGTATACAATTTTAGATGTAGATCCGGTCAGTTTCAATACTTCTTCTGCAAATTCCAACAGGGTGATTTCTGAAGGATTTCCAATATTCACCGGCCTGCTGTAGTCAGACAGCAGCAAGCGGTATATACCTTCCACCAGGTCATCAACATAGCAGAACGACCGCGTTTGCTGACCATCCCCATATACTGTGATATTTTCACCTCGCAACGCCTGACTCATAAAGGTAGGCAGCGCACGGCCGTCATCCAGCCGCATACGGGGACCATAGGTGTTGAAAATGCGGATGATCCTGGTCTCTACATTATGAAAAGTATGGTAAGCAGTAGTAATGCTCTCCATAAAACGCTTGGCTTCATCATACACACCGCGGGGACCAACAGGGTTCACATTTCCCCAGTACTCTTCGGTTTGAGGATGCTCCAGCGGATCACCATACACTTCTGATGTGGACGCCACCAATATCCTCGATCCTTTCGACTTGGCCAGACCGAGTAAATTATGTGTTCCCAACGCACCTACTTTCAGGGTCTGAATAGGCATCCGCAAATAGTCTATCGGACTGGCAGGCGATGCAAAATGGAGAATATAATCAATCTCTCCGGGCACATGCACAAACTTCGTTATATCATGGTGGTAAAACTGAAATTCTTTCACCGGAAAAAGATGCTCAATATTTTTGATATTGCCGGTAAGCAGATTATCCATACCTATCACCTCATACCCTTCTTTCAAAAACCGGTCGCATAAATGCGAACCAAGAAACCCCGCTGCACCCGTAATCAGTATCCTTTTTGCCATAATATTTCAGTTTGTAAAATTTAAAAGTCATTTGTCATGGTGAGCCCCATCGTACGCACACACCAATTCGCTTTTGTCATGCTGAGGAACGAAGCATCTATACTCGCACTACGTACGCTGCCCCTGTTACGTAGAGACGGAATGCATTCCGTCTGCTACCCTATCCTCACACCTGCCTGCCGGCAGGCAGGTTCCATCAAATTACGTTACTCGCTCGACCTCACCTCTCCTTTGGAGAGGCCGGGAGAGGCCTAATCCATTGCTCCCCTATCCCTCAATTCACTATGCTGAGTCACAGCAAGCCTGTCATGTATATGGGGATGCACAACTTTCCTTCCTATACTCTCGTAATAGAAACTAAGGTTCTGCATCTTTTCCATGGAATATACATTACGTCCATCAAAAATAGCCGGATGCTTCATCATTTCATATATCCTGTCGAAATCGGGATTTCTGAACTCGCTCCATTCTGTTATCACAATAATCGCGCTGGCACCTGTTACCGCATCATACTGATCTATGGCATAATATATTTTATCACCCATCATCTGCCTTACATTGCTCATAGCCTCAGGATCGAAAACACGCAATTGAGCGCCTGCTTCTACCAGTTCATGAATAAGGTCAATGGCAGGTGCATCGCGAATATCATCTGTTTCAGGTTTGAAGGCAAGCCCCCATATTGCAAATGTATACCCCGAAAGATCGCACCCGAAGTAATTCTTTACCTTGCCTGCCAGCACTTTCTTTTGCCGTTCATTCACTTTCATCACGGTGTTTACCAGTTGAAATTCATAGTCCATTTCAAGTGCGGTATATCCAAGTGCTTTCACATCTTTTGGAAAGCAACTGCCGCCATAGCCAATGCCGGGGAAAAGGAAACGCTTCCCTATCCTGCTGTCGCCGCCCATGCCAATGCGCACCCAGTCTACATTAGCGCCGGTTTTCTCGCACAGGTTCGCCATTTCATTCATGAAGGATATGCGCATGGCCAGGTATGAATTAGCAGCATACTTTGTCATCTCTGAGGACCGCTCGTCCATAAAATAGATGGGGTTTCCCTGCCTCACATAAGGCTGGTACAATTCATCCATCACCTTCTTAGCCTTCTCTGATGAAGTACCTATTACCACCCTGTCGGGCTTCAGGAAATCCTCCACAGCCACACCTTCCCGTAAAAATTCGGGATTGGATACCACATCAAATAACTCCTTATCCAGGTGCTGAGCCAGCACATCATATACTTTCTGAGCAGTACCCACAGGCACCGTACTCTTATTTACAATAACCGTATAATGGGTAATGATCTTACTAAGCGAGGCGGCCACATCCAGCACATACTGCAGGTCGGCCGAGCCATCTTTTCCGGGAGGAGTAGGCAGGGCGAGGAAGATGACTTTTGCCAGCTTTATTCCCTCCGGCAGTGATGTTGTAAAGTGTAACCTTTTTTCTTTAATATTTCTTTCAAGAAGTACGTCCAGACCAGGTTCGTAAATGGGTGATCTGCCTTCTTTCAGCCAGTTTATTTTCTTTTCATCAATGTCTATGCAGACTACATTATTACCAGTTTCCGCAAAACATGTACCTGTTACTAAACCTACATAACCTGTACCTATAATCGCTATTTGCATCCTTTTAAAATTATTAGCGACAAATGTAATTATTATTTGCACTTAATCATATGGGCAAGTAGCTTTTCATTTTTGTGAGTTATACATAATATATTTATAATATTACATAATCCATAAAAAATCCAGCCTACCCTTAACGGACCATCTACGAAAATAAAAAGAGGCTGCCCAATTATGGAGACAACCTCTTAGTGAAGATGACAAAAGTATAGTAATATTAATTCTGCAAAAATTCAATAATCTTATCTCTTTCCTTATTAGTAAGCAGCGCCCTGCTTTGCATATGCATGCCTATGGTTTTCCATTCTTCATGTGAAAAAGTGTTGGAAGAAGATGCAATATGGCATCTCTGGCAATTTTCAGACCAAAGTTTCATGCCACTTTTATCTGCAATTTTTTGGCTTCCCACGCAACCGTTTGTTGCAAGCACGCCAAATAATGCAAAGCAAACCAGGATAATTGATGTTATATTTTTAGAACTTGTTATTTTCATAAAAAATGTTTTTTTTAAAAATTATAATTCTGTTGAAAATTGGATAACCATTCTGTTGGTGCCCAGAGACGTTCCATTTAATAATTCAGGTGAATTTAAATTGTGTATAGAGGTTCCGTCTGAATTTATCATTTCATAACCCAACTTAAGCACTGTTCTCCAGCTCAGCCAGTAATCGAGCGACATATCCACTTCACTGTAATTCTGTCCCCAGGCAGATTGCTTGGGTGCCGTATAATTAACGTAACGGAAAGCCAATTCAAATTTTTTCAGAATTTTATTTTTTAATTGCACAGGCCTTAATGATAGCTGGGCAAAATAAGTACTGGTGGTATTAGTAAATGTGTAGGAAGAGGTGTCAATAGGGTTAATGTAGTTCATATTATTAACCATTGCCGCGCTATACTGTGCCTTAAAATTTAGCTGAATAGGATTAATATTCTGAATAAAATTCACGTCAACCGCATACATACTGAGGTTTGGCCCCTTGGTGTTAGTGGGATCAATATTGCTGAAAGTTGCGTCCTGTGGGGTAGCCAGGCTGCCATATAACCCTGAAAATCCTATTTCGAGGCTGGAGTTGGACAGTGGTAATAAAGCTACCCTGCCGGTAAATGTTTTACCATTGTTGATAGCGCTTATTCCTACACCGGCTATTGTTCCGTCATTGTTCAATTGAAACCCGTTGGAAAGTGCAAGATCATAACTCCACTTCATGTTCCCGATGGGGAACCCACCCTGAACCTCAACACCGAAATCACTCCCGGCCATGTCCACGCCCATCGGATCAGATGGTAATTTATTAATCCATCCGGCAGCTAAGCGCTTGGTGTATGTTCCGAATGGTAAAACTATGTACCCACCCCTTACGATGAAACCGGGAGCAACAAAATAGGATACATCCGCCCAATTTACACCGATCTGGCTGCCATCCCATGATGGTTCAAATTCTGCAAGTAGTTTATCACCATGCCGCCACAGAAACATCGGACTAAATTCATAGCGGTCAACATCCCCGATGCTATTTGATTTGTCGGTAGATATTTTTATCCCCCCCGATTTGAAGGTTGTTGCATGATTTTCAAAACCAAAAGTTACAAGGCCTGCCATCATGAAGTTGCTTTCACCCGGTTTCAATGCCGTTACTTGTTTTGATAGTTCTGCATTTGGATTCTCAGGTTCATCCTGGGCACTTGAAATATTAGTGTTTAAACAGCCAACTGCAGCCAAAAGTAATATCTTAGTTATCAATTTGTTTGTTTTCATTCTCTGTTTTTATTTGTGTTAAAAAATATTTCTTCACCTTTGTTTTATCTTCTTTGAAATATATTTCCTTCGGGGTATGATCATATAATTCATGATTTGCCGACGTTGTTTATCGGTTATATTAATTTATAAGAAGGGATTAATTTATTTAGGGAATAATATTTTATAAAGTCATGCAGTCTTTTGTCTGACGCTTTTTTATCTTTCATAATCCAAGTAACTAATATTGATAATTACCTGATGCAAAGATGATTATGCTTGTTCAAAAAAACCGTGACGGGAATCACAAATAAGATTGATTAGTGTCATTTGATCTTTATGATTTTATACAGATACTAAGCCACACACTGTTCTTTGTTATTGGAACTTTTCAGGTAATGCGAGAAGAGATAAAAATATTTTTAAATTATATTTAATTTTTCTTTCCGAGTGTGCGAACATAATTAATGACTTGCCAGCGCTGCAGATCGGTCAGATCCTTTTTAAAAGAAGGCATTGGTTTTCTGCCTTCCGTGATTTTCCAGAAAAGGCCGCCATCTGTTTGCTTTTGGAATGCTTCTTTAGTGAAGTCCTGCGGACTTTTGTCTATATCTCCGCTTTTCGGACCATCACCTTTCCCTTTTTTGCCATGGCAGTCATTACAGTTCTTTGTATAAATGGCTTTGCCGGCCTCCAGAGATTTTGCATCCACAACAACAGGATTAGTCATTTTTACAGCAGAAGACGGAGCAGTCCATATACTGGCTTGCGGTGGCCTGAAAGAAAATAGAAAAGTAATGGTTGCAATTACTGTTCCAATTATTACGAGACCTTTTGAATTCAATTTGTCGAATTGCATATTGTGATTTTTCAAATAAGTTATTTTTGAGTAAAATGTCTTTTTCTGCTCTGCATCAACTGAACACTTAAAGTACACGCAACATCAAAAGCAAAAATCCGAAAATATTAAGGTGATGGCACTGATCTAAATCATTCAGTACGAATTAATCGGGACAGGCGTATTGGAAAATCTTAGCCAAACTGTTTATATATTTTTGGGAACGACTTCGGAGACAACCAAAGTGCAGATAAGGTGAAGCATTTTATAAGTTTTGACAATTTATATTATTTTTATCCGATGGATAAAAGGAGCAGCCTGAACCTGGATATTCTGCGAGGTGCGGCTGCCTTAATAGTTGTATTCCATCACCTCTTCATTTGGGCCAAATGTTTTGATAAATCTTACTGGTATTGGGATTATGTAAATTACCAGTTTCCGGGTCACCTTGCTTTATTGCTGTTTTTTATTTTATCAGGTTATGTCATCTGTTATAATCATCCCGTGATGAACAACAGACAAATGGTTACTGACTACATCAGGAAACGCCTGGTACGTATTTTGCCCATTTATTTTATAGCTGTTTTGTTTTGCATAGCTATTAGCTGGGGGCATTATTCATGGGGTGTTATGCTGTCCAACCTATTCTTCATGAGTGTTCCTTTTGATAATGTGATGACCGAAGGAAACCCCCTATGGTCTGTTAACTATGAATTATTGTATTATTTTGTATTTATTTTCTTTGCCTGGTTCAATATCAGCCTCAAAAAAACACTCAGCTTTTTATTGTTGCTCATCCTTGCACTCTTCCTGTTTTTCTTTCATAAAAAAATCCCTCCTTTATTCATTAGTTACCTGGTTGGATTTATTTTTTGGATATCCGGTGCATTAATTGCAAAAATATCCTCGCGACAATACCACCCATTAAAAAGCTCCCGGATTCTTGCCGTATTCATCCTCCTGTTTTGCATTGGAGCTTTTAATCCTTATGATGCTGTTTTAAAAGCAATTCATATAACACCTGCCGATTATTCAGCCTGGTCATGGTACCAGCAAGCCATCACATACAGCGACCTTTTTTACTACCCATTTGCCCTGTTTTTAATGCTCGTGCTCACACATGCTTATCACAAAAAGTACCGCATTTTCGCTATCGCTGTTTTTATGCTCAGCCTGTTTCAGTTTGCATTTATTTACAAAGACACGTACCCTGATTTTAAATCCATACATCTGCTCTATCCCATACCCTCCGTGCTGTTAGTTGTCGCAGTCCTGTTATGGATATTCAATTTCTATCTCCCGGTACGCATAAAAAAACTGCTTCAGTCCTCCGCATGGCTTAGCCGTATCTCTTATGCAATGTATGTTATTCACATGCCCCTATTGTTTGTTTTTGGTATGACGTTATATGCTGCTTCACCTTCTGGTTATGCTGTGAAAATATTATTATTCCTCATTGCATTAATTATTGCTTCTTTTTTATTGGAAGAAAAATTACAACCCTTGATAAAAAAGGTATTTTTCGGTGACTAAATGAGGCGCAGAACTACAGCGGCAATCTTTAATGTCGGCAATTGGGTACCGAACGCTATCAGTAAACAACCCACCGCCACGTAGTCATGAGGTAATGAAGACTTATTTTTTGTTTTTCTGGGGGGGAACCCAGGTATAAAAATAGCTAATACTAGCTATATGACAGGTAGATAAATTTTGTAAATTTGTGTATAAAACCACACATTTTCTATAGCCCGTTGACAATGTGCTACTATTTGATTAATCACCATTCTAACTACACCAAATCTACCATGACAACCACAAAAGAATTCTCAAATGTTGCAGTAAGACTTACCCGACGTGAAATTGAAATTCTAAACTTTATTTCCCGCGGTAAAACAACAAAGGATATCGCATCACAGCTGTTTATCAGTGAATATACAGTGAACAACCACCGTAAAAGTATGCTCAGAAAATCAGGAGCAAAAAACTGCGTTGAGCTTATGTTTCTGCTGATGACAGGTACAGCCTGAAATAAATAAACGATCAGGAGACAAAACTTTAGCTTCTTCTTTTTTTTTTGAAGCAGGCTTCGCTTGTAGTCCCCTGCAAGCCGCTGTCGCATTGATTCTTCACTCGATGATCAATGTTAAATTGCCGTATAAAAAATTCCGGCTTTACGCCTTATTGTAACCAGGTCGCCGACAAAAATCTGGCCGTCGTCGCCAGGTATTGCTCCTTCGGTGTGAACACAAAAAATGACTATTACTAGCTATTTTTTTATAAATTAATAATGACAACCTTTGTTCATCATCAATAATTTATTGGAACCGGTGTAAATACGCCTGTTATTAATTCAATGACCCTTTGGGAATGAATTATAAACCGAAGAATTAATAATATTTTGAAGATCAAATAATATATTATTATAATATTTTAGCTATTGCAAAGATGTTTGCGCAAACAGTGGAGACCAGTAACCACTTAAATAAACAGGACTTGGCCATGCAAGATCAGTTCATGGAAGGGGGAATCCGAAAAACCGTGAATAGAGTAGGAAAAAAACTCAAATAAATAAAAGACAATATTATGGCACAACAAGGTGGAGACCAATTTTATTCGGCTTTACAACAAAAAGCACAAGATGCAGTAGCCTCTATATTTAAATCTCCTTTGCTGACTATTCAATACCCTTCGCAAGGTGATTTTATGTGGAACTGGCAGAATGGCAGCCAGATTTTTAATCAAGCCACTTGGGATTATATTAGTGCAAAAATAGCTGACGGCGACTACACAGGTAGCGCACAACTGTCTTCGGCCGGTGGTTATCCGAATGCGGACGTCATGATTCTGAATAGTATGGCATATACACTCAGTTCCGCTAATCAGGCGCTGATGATTCAAACCCAGGCAAATGCATCACAGCAGGCAAATACGGTTGTAATGGACTATCAAACTACATATGGTGAGATTACAACAGCACAAATGACTGCTGCAAATGTATCTACCAAATATGATTATGTGGTTGCATACATTTGTGGTTCTGTTTGGAGTGGCGCTACACCGCCATTGTCCTATTCAACAATGGCTGGCGCCCGCAACCTGGCCGCTTTACTCCCTAACAGGCCGCCATCAAGTGATCAGGTAATCACAGACGTTTCTATATATTTAAGTATGATGCAACCTGTTCTTGCCCTGCAGGACGAAACCCAAAAGGGACAATGGGTGCTCAAATGCCTTAAAGCAAATACGCAAACTCCAACACTACAAAATGGCGGTATCAAAACAGTAAATCCAAACACAGGTGCGGTATCCGCAAATTATACGGATGCTTTTGGTATTAACTATTCCACACAGGCAATCAGCAATGATTTGCAGAATACAGGCAGAACAATAGAACTTGGGATGACTACATCCTCAGCCTCTGGTTCACAACTATCTGTTCATATGGACGCACAGGCAGGTTTTACTGTAGGATCTTGCGTGCAGTTTGCTGTATCAGGTGGGGCAACCTACGATATTAGTACGGCGGCAGGTACCAGCACAGATATGAGCATTACCATGACATGGGCAGGTTATTCGATGATTCCTGTGGCCCCGCTTGCCTGGCAGCAGGCCACCAACGTTGGATGGTTTTGGATTGATGCAATCATTCAGGCTGTTGCAAATACAGGTAAAGATGTAGATGGTTTCCATTTTGTTTCGACACCACCTTATAACTTTGGACCTTTGGTTTCCGGTGGAGATTTTGGACTGTTGACCAATCTGCTGATTGCTAATTATCCTACCGTTTCTATTACATATAGAAATGCAAACTATACAAGCTTCAAAGAATCCTGGAGCGAGCATGTAAGTGGGAACCTGACGTTATTTGGTTTCATTAAGCTGGGAAGCTTTAGCCAGGGAGCCTATGGCAGCCAATTTAGTCAGGGATCAGACAATAGCACATTCACCGTTACATTTTCCGCATCACCTCAGGTAATAAGTGTTCCTGCTCTGCAACAAACTGCCTACGTAATAGCAGGCGCGGTTGATACTGTCAGTAAATAATAAAGTTTCTTTAATAAACTGGCAATGCTTATTAAAATGCATTGCCAGTTTTTTTCATTTGGCAATAACTTTCATTTAACGTCAGGATATATTCCAGCTAAAAAATGAAATTGATTTATGCTCATAAATACCCTGCTTGTTGGTAGCTTTTAT